>DATHQQ010000525.1:0-10314 GCA_035482595.1 Verrucomicrobiia bacterium | reverse complement strand
CGGCGATGGCCTCGACACCGCAGCGCTTCAGATGCTGCACGGCGGCGACCACATCCTCTTCGCTGAGTGGCTCGATCTCCTGACCCAAAGCGCCGATGCGGCCATGCACTTCGACGGTGCGCGAGCGCGGCACATAGGGCGGGGGATAGTTGATATGGGTCGTGAAGGCGCGCTTGCGCGGGGATTCCCGCAAGGTCAGCACATCGGGATGGCCGGCATTGCAGATCAGCCCGACGGGTGCGACCTTGCCCTCCACCAGCGCATTGGTGGAGACGGTGGTGCCGTGGACGATGAGATCGGTCTTGGCGAGGAAGCCCTCCAGGCTCAGCCCATGGGCTTCGGCGGCGAGGCGGAAGGCATCGATGAAGCCGCGCTCGAACTCGCCGGGGGTCGTCGAGGATTTGAAGATCTCCAGCCCGCCGTCGCTGGAATGAAGCACCAGATCGGTGAAGGTGCCGCCGATATCGACGCAGGCAACGAACATCTCAACTGTCCTTATCGGCTGAAGCAAGGTTGGGCTTATCCGAAGCAAGGCCGGAGGCTTTGGGCGTCCGGAAGAAGATCGACCCGATCTCGAAATCCCCCACCAGCCCGTCGCGCCGGAAGATCAGGATCAGGAGCAGGATCAGCGCCAGGCCGATCTCCTGCAGCCCGGGGGGTGCGGCGAGGATGAAGCCGCCGAGATCGATTCCGCGCTCGATGCTGCGGAAGACCTCCGAGACGATGGTCACGACCGCCGTGCCGACGAAGGCGCCGGTCAGGCTGCGCATGCCGCCCACCACCAGCATGGCCAGCGTGACGAAGGTGAGATCGAGATAGAAGCTGTTGGCCGTGATAGTGCCGAGGAAATGGGCGAAGAGCACACCGCCCAGCGCCACGAAAAAGGCGCTGACGACGAAGGCCAGCAGCCGTTCCCGGGCGATGTCGATGCCCGAGGCCTCGGCGGCGACCTCGTTCTCTCGCGAGCAGCGCAGCAGCAGGCCGCGCCGCCATTGCTGATAGAAGGCGGCGGCCGCCAGCGCCACCACCGCGCCCAGCAAGGCGGTCCAGAGGCCGACGAATTGCGGCAGGCCGACCAGGGCCCGGCGCCCGCCTGTCACCTCGTTCCAGTTCTGGGCCACCACATGGACGATCATCAGCATGGCGAAGGTGGCCATGGGCAACGCGATGCCGCGCAGCCGGATGAAGGCCATGCCGATGAGCCAGGCGATAAAGGCGGCAAAGGCCGCAGCGATGACCGCCGCCGGCAGGGAGGGGAGCTGCAGATGCTCCAGGAAGCCGGGCAGCTGCAGCAGCACATGCTTCTTCTGCGCCGTCATGGTGAGGATGGCCGAGGCATAGCCGCCGATCGCCATGAACGAGATATGGCCGAAGGAGACCACGCCGGAATTGCCGATGAAGATATAGAGCCCGACCACGACCAGCAGATCGATCAGGGATTCGATCACCGTGCGCTGGAAGGCCGGCGCGGCATGGCCCGCGGCCAGCACGACGAGCAGCAGCACCATGGCGATCACGGTCGCAGTGGCGAACTCGACCCGGCCGAAGCGCCAGATGCGGCCCATCGCCTAGACCCTCTCGCGATCGGCGCGCCGGGCGAGGATTCCCTGCGGACGCCAGAGCAGGAAAGCGATGAAGAGAAGGAACACGAAGGCATCGCGATAGGGCCGCCATTCCTCCGGCAGGAAGGCCTGGAGGGCGACGGAGACGATGCCCAGGAGAAAGCCGCCCAAGGCAGCGCCGGGCAGGGAGCCGACGCCGCCGATGACCGAGGCCACGAAGGCGACCAGCACCATGTTCACGCCCATCTTGTAGGAGACGCTGCCGCCCTGGGCCACGACATACAGCGAGACGAAGCCGGCCAATATGCCCGAAAGGGCGAAGGCCACCGCGATCACCCGGTCCGCCCGGACTCCGACGAGCCGCGCCATGTCGAAATCCTCCGCCGCGGCGCGCATCTGGATGCCGATGGCCGAGCGCTTGAAGAACAAGGTGAGGGCCAGGAGCAGCAAAGCGGTGACCACCACCACGGCGATCTCCAGCCCCGGCACCCGCAGGCTGCCGATCCCGATGCTCTGGTTGAGCCCGCCGAGGAAATCGAAGCCCATGGCGCGGGAGCCGAAGATGAGCAGCACGCTATGCTGCAACAGATAGGAGAGGGCGAAGGAGGCGATGAGCAGGGTCGCGGGATTGGCTCCGCGCAAGGGGCGGAAGGCGACCCGCTCCATGGCCAGCGCCAGCACGGTGACCACCAGGATCGCCGCCACCGCCATGACGATGTAGGGCTCGCCAGTCAGGACATAGAGGGTGAATCCGCCGCCCATGATCAGCTCGCCATGGGCGAAGTTGATCAGCCGCATGATGCTGAAGATGAGCCCGACCCCCAGCGCGGCCAGGGCGTAGATGGCGCCGAGGCTGATGGCGTCGATGGCGTTCTGGACCAGGATCATCGCGGCCCCGCCCCGAAATAGGCGTCCTCGAAGCCGGGCGTGCCGCGCAGCTCCGCCGAGCGCCCGGCCATGACGATGGCGCCTGCGTTCATGACATAGGTGCGGTCCGAGGCGGTGAGCGCCACATGCACCGCCTGCTCAACTACCAGCACGGTGACGCCGCTCTTGCGCAGTTCGGCGATGACCTCATAGACCTTGCGCACGATCAGCGGGGCCAGGCCGAGGGAAGGCTCGTCCAGCATCAAGAGCTTGGGCGCCGCCATGAGAGCGCGCGCGATGGCGAGCATCTGCTGCTCCCCGCCGGAGAGCTTGCCGGCCTTCTGATGGAAGCGCTCCTTCAGGATCGGAAACAGGGTCAGCATCCGCTCCATGTCGGCGGCCGCGGCTCGCCGGTCGCCCCGCGGCGTGGCGCCAAGCTGGATGTTCTCGCCCACGGTGAGGGAGCCGAAGATGCGCCGGCCTTCCGGCACCAGCGAGAGACCCTGGGCCACCAGCCGCTCCGCCGGCTGGCCGGCGATGGCCGCATCCTGAAAGCGGATCGCCCCCCGGCTCGGGCGCACCAATCCTGCGATGCTGCGCATCAGGGTGGATTTGCCGGCGCCATTGGGCCCGATCACCGCCACGATCTCCCCCGGCTCCACCGCGATGGAGACGCCGCGGAGCGCGACGACGCTGCCGTAGGAGACGTGGAGGTCCTGGACGGCGAGCATGGCTAGGCGGATCTCCGCTGGCCGTCGTAGCAGGCCCGCCCCAATTGGTCATTGCAGGCCTTGGTCCGACGCTCCCCTGCGGGCCGGCAAGCCTCACTCTCTATACCGTCATGGTCGGCCTTCGCCGACCATGACGGTAAGAAGAGAGTGATGGCGGGAAGAGCCTTCGCCATCTAGCTCACCTCCTCGCCGAGATAGGCCTGGCGCACGCGTAGGTCGGCGCGGATCTCGGCCGGGGTGCCGGCGGCGATGCTGCGGCCCTGCTCCAGCACATGGATGCGGTCGCAGAGGCTGAAGACCAGCGGCATGCGATGCTCGATCAGGAGGATGCCGCAGCCGATCTCCACGCGGACCCGGCGGATCACCTGCTCCAGACCGGCGCATTCGGAATCGTTCAACCCGGCGGCGGGCTCATCCATCAGCAGGAAGGCCGGCCGCATGGCGATGGCGCGACCGATGCCGACCCGCCGCTCGCTGCCGAAGGGAAGCGTGCCGGCAACCCGCGATCCCACGGCTCCCAGGCCCAGCCATTCGATGATATCGAGGGCGCGCTTGCGTGCCGCGTCCCGGTCGAGCCCGACGGCCAAGGCCCCGGCCTCGATGTTCTCCATCACGCTGAGGCCCTTGAACAGCAGCACGCTCTGGAAGGTCCGGGCGAGGCCGGCGCGGCTGCGCTTGAAGGCCGGCCAGAGGGTGATGTCGGTGCCGGCGAGCCGGACGCGGCCTTCGGTCGGCGTCTGGAAGCCCGTCAGCACATTGACCAGGGTCGTCTTGCCCGCACCATTGGGGCCGATCAGTCCCAGGATCTCTCCCGGCACCAGGGACAGGCTCACCTTCTCGATGGCGCGCAGCCCCTGGAAGTCGACGGTGACGCCGTCGACATCGAGCGTCGATGCAGCGGTCATGGTCTGCTGCCGGAAGAGTCACCCCCATCCCAGCCCGCCCCCAAAGCGTACGGCCTTTGGGGGGCGGGGGAATTTCCGAAGCTCGCCCCGCGAGCTCCCCCTCCCCTTTTGCGGGGGAGGGCCGGGGTGGGGGGTGATCTCATGCTCGCTATTTGCAGAAGACAGCCGCTTATTGCGGCACTTCCTGCGCCCGGAAGACGCCCATGGAGGTGCCGGACTTGCCGTCCTTCACCTCCATCACGATCATGTCGCGCTGATAGTTGATATGGCTGTCCGTCGTATAGGTCGTGGGCCCCGCCAGCAGCGGCACGTCCTTGAAGGTCTCGAGCTGGGTCCGGACCTTGTCGGTATCCAGGCTGCTGGCCGCCTCCACCGCCTTCGTCCAGGCTTCGATGACGCTATAGCCGGTGACGGCATGAGAGGTGATGGGGGGCTTGCCGTATTTGGCGATGAACTTCTTCATGAAGGTCTGCATCTCCGGTCGCGGATCGGTGCCGAAGATCGAGGCATAGGTGTCGAAGTAGAGGCCGTTCAGCCCGGGGATGGCATCGATCCAGAAATCGCCGTCCCAATCCTCGGAGCCAAGCATCGGCTGGTTCAGCCCCGCGGCGCGGATCTGGCGCATGGCGCTGGAGCCGGCCGGCGGGAAGGAGCACATCACGATGAAATCGGGCTGGGTGGCCAGGCCCTTGATGCGGGTGATCTGGGTGGCGATCTGCGGATCGTCGCCCCCGAAGGTGTCCTTGCCGAGGAAATTGTCGGCCCCGGCGAGCTGGGTCCAGCGCTTCTGGAAGGTATCGGCGAAGGAGGCCTCGAAGGCGGTCGAGGTATCCTGAAGGATGTAGGCCTTCTTCCAACCCTGCTTGAAGGCGAATTCGGCCATCAGCGCCGCCTGGCCGGGCGAGCCGGTCGCCATGGTGAAGGCGTTGGGGCCGATGCCGGCGGGGCCGAATTTCGGATCGCCGGCGCAGGTGGAGAAGGCGATCAGATTCTTCGAATTGGCGACATTGGCGGCGGCACTGCCGTAGTCGTAGTCGCAGGTCACCACCACCATGACGGCGCCCTGGTCGATGACCTGCTGGGCCGCCGTGGCGCCGTAGGAGATGTCGGATTTGGTATCGGCATAGACGATCTTCAGCGGCCGGCCGAGGACTCCGCCCTTGGCGTTGATCTCGTCCACCGCCACTTCCATCGCCTTGTAGGGACCCTCGTCATAGGGGGCGATGGGGCCCGAGAGGGCGATCGCCGCGCCGATGATGATGGGATCCGCGGCGCGGACCTGACCGCTGCCGAGGAAGACCGCGAGCGCCATGGCGCCGGCGGTGAGCACGGAAGTGCCCAATGCGTGAAGCTTCATGATGCCGCTCCCTGTGGTTGTCGTCGTGGTTGGTTGTAATCGTCAGTGCGTTCGACGCGCGGCGCGCAAGGCCTGCGTCTTCTCGGTATCGACTTGCCAGTCGATGCGGTTGGCGGCGGGCTTGAGCGCCACGCCGAAGACCTCCTCCGCCCGGGCATCGCTGAGCCAGCGCCGGTTGACGTCGGCCGCGACCCGTTCGGGATTGCGCATCAGCGGATCGCCATAGCCGCCGCCAGCGCAGGAGCGGTAGACGACCGTCTGGGCCTCGGTGAATTTCTCCATGTGGAAATCGGGCAGGCGCTCGAGCCCGCCGTCGGGATGACGCTTCCAGCTGCCGCAGGTGAAGCCCGGCCCGCCACCCAGCACGCCCTTGGCCGGGAAGGTGCCGCCATCGCCGCAATAGTAGATGGTGATGTCGCCGGAGAGAGAACGATAGGAGCCGCCGGTGGCGGGCGCCCCGCAGAACTCGCCGGCCCCCATGGAATCGGTGACGATGCGCCGTTCCTCGAACAGGATCGGATACATCGCCTCGTCGACCTCGATGGAATCGCTCACCATTACGCCATTGCCGGCGGTCGATTCATAGGTGAGCCAGCCGTCATAGCCTTCGAGGCCGGGGCCGCCGGAGAGCGCCATCATGAGCTGGGTGATATAGGCCACCGGCTCCGATGGGCGGTTGTCGATACCGGAGACGACCCCCAGGGCGGCGGAGAAATTGCCGCCGCCTTCCGCCATGCCATAGGGCTTGCCGATCTGGGCGAAGCAGCATTGCACCGCATTGGCCAGGCGCTCCATGCAATTGCTGGTGGCGCAGGAGGTGCCGATGGGATGCTGCGGCCGGCCGACGACGCAGCCGTCGCGCAGCAGCGGGACGATGCGCCCGGCGCTGCCGTGGTTGTGCGGCATGCTCGAATCGATGTTGTAGAAGACGCCGATGCGGCAGGCGGCCGTGGCGCAGGCCTCGGAGAGATTGAGCCCGCCGGGCACGCAATCGGGATTGTCGCGGGCGTCCACCGTGATCAGCCCGGCCTCGGGATCGATGGTCACCGTGGCCCTGATGGGAATGCCCTCGTCGCAGACGCCGGGCACCGGATCATGGCGCACCTCATAGGTGAAGCTGCCCGCGGGCAGCTGGCGGATGGCGGCGATGGCCCGGCGCTCGCCGTAATCCATCCAGGCCTCGATGAAGGCCTTGATCGTGGCCGCGCCATATTGGGCGGCCAGCTCCTTCAGGCGCCGCTCGCCGGTGCGGCAGGCGCCGACCTGGGCGCGATAGTCCCCATACCAGATGTTGTTGACGCGGATCTTCTGCATCCCCATGCGGATGATGTCCGCCTTGTCCTTGAAGTTCTCCTGGCTGCGCACGCAGGGGAAATGCATGCCCTCCTCGTAGATCGTCTTGGCATAGGGCAAATAGGTGGTGGGCTCCGGCGCGCCGATATCGGCGTGGTGGGAGCGCGCCAGCGTCCAGAACAAAGGCTCGCCTTCGAAGAAGACCGGCACGCAGAGGGTCAGATCGGCGTGATGGGTCCCGCCGTAGAAGGGGCTGTTGTTGAGAAAAGCGTCGCCCTCCTTGATGTCCTCGAAGAGCTCGACGATCGGCCGGGTGGTCAGCTCCAGCGCCGTGATGTGGATCGGCAGCGCCTCCTCGACGCAGACCAGGCGGCTGTCGTAGGTCAGGATGCCGCAGGACATGTCGCGGGCGTTCTTGATGACGCTGGAACGGCTCGCCTTCATGACCGTATTGGTCATCTCGCGGATGATCGATTCGATCCGGCTCGAGATCACCGACAGCAGGATGGGGTCGAAGGTCTCGACCGTCGGACCCGGAACGGTTGCTGCAACGCTCTCGGTTTCCACCGCACGACCGGCGGCGGGCTCTGCGCGATTCATCGCTTCCCCGACCTCCCTAGATGCCCGAGCGCGGCCCCAAGCACGAACGCCCCAGGGTCGCGGTCCAGAGCAAGCCGGCGCGGAACCTGCTTTTGATCTACGCCGGCAATTGTGATCACGCGACATGTGATGCTATGGTCCATGCGAACCATTGTCAACACGCCAGGCTTTTCGGGGGAGGATCGCGGCGCCATGACCGAGACAGTTTCAAGCAGCGCGCAACCGGGCCATGCCCAGGTCGTCGTCATCGGCGCCGGGGTGGTCGGGGCCAGCGTTGCCTATCATCTGGCGGCGCTGGGCTGCCGAGATGTGGTGCTGCTGGAGCGCGCCAAGATCGGCAGCGGCACGAGCTGGCATGCGGCCGGCAACATGGAGACCTACCGGGCCGATCCCCTGATCGGCGAGATGATCCGCTACGCCGTCGAGTTCTACCCGCGGCTGGAGGCGGAGACCGGCCAGGCGCTGGGCTGGCGCCAGACCGGCCGCGTCATGTTCACCACCGAGCCCGAGCGCCTCCCGGTCTATCGCGGCTTGCCGGCCCTGGGGCGCGCCCGGGGGCTCGACATCGAATATCTGACCCCCAGGCAGGTGGTGGAGAAGCTGCCAATCGCCAGCGAGAAGGGTATCGTCGGGGGGGTCTGGATTCCCAGTGACGGGCGCATCAACCCGACCGATCTCGCCGTGGCCTTCGCCCGCGGCGCCAAGATGCGCGGCGTCCGCATCTTCGAGGATACGGCAGTCACCGGCATGACGGTCAAGGGCGGGCGCATCGCCTCGGTCGTGACGGCGGCCGGCGAGATCGCCTGCGAGAACGTGGTCATCGCGGCCGGGCTCTGGTCGCCGGTGCTGGGACGCATGATCGGCGTCAAGGTCCCGCTGCATGCGGTCCAGCATCTCTACATCCTGACCAAGCCGCTGGACATCGTGACCCGCGACATGCCGCTATTCCTTTCCTATGACGAGCGGATGTATGGCCGCGAGGATGTGGGCGGCCTCTTGGTCGGCTTCTTCGACCGCAATGCCATTCCCATCACCCCGGCGGAGCTGCCGCGGGATTTCTCCTTCGGCCTCCTCGACAGCAATTGGAATCAAGTCGAGGCCAATATGACCGTGGCGCTGGAGCGCTTCCCGGTGCTGCACAAGGCCGAGATCCGCACCTTGCTCAACGGGCCCGAGAGCTTCACGCCGGATATGCAAATGCTGCTGGGCGAGACCCCGGCGGTTCGCGGCTGCTTCCTCGCCACCGGCATGAATTCCAGCGGCATCGCGCTTTCCGCCGCGGCCGGCAAGCTGACCGCCGAATGGATCGTGGAGGGAAGGCCCAGCCTCGACGCCACGCGCCTCGAGAACCGCCGCTTCGCCGACAGCCAGAGCGTGACGGCCTATGCCCGCGACCGCGCCAGCGAGGTGGTGAGCCATATGTGCCGCCGCGCCACGGCGGAGCTCGATTTCGACCAGGCGCGGATGATCCGCCGCTCGCCGATCCATGCCGGGCTGGCGGCGGCTGGCGCGAGATTCATCACCGTCGTCGGCTGGGAGCGGCCGATCTGGTTCGAGCCCCCAGGCCAGGACGCAAGCGACAGCTACGATCATGTCGCCCGCGAGGTCGCGGCGGCTGAAACGGGCGTTGCCCTCTTCGACCGATCCAGCGATGCCAAGCTGCGGCTGGAAGGTCCCAAGGCAGAGGCACTGCTCCGCAAGCTCTCGGGCGCGATCGTCGATCTCGCCATCGGGGCCGTCGTCGCGGCGCCGATGCTGAATCCGAGGGGCGGAGTCGAAGCGCTGCCCACGGTGGTGCGCCTCGGTTCGGAGAGCTTTCTCTTGTTTGCCGGGGCGGAGCAGATCACGCGGCTCACCTCCTGGGTCGACTGGCACAAGCCGGCGAGCGGGGTCACGCTTGTAGATGTCACCTCGGGCTTCGCCGCTCTGGCGCTGCAGGGCCCGCGCGCGATGGCCTTGCTGCAAAGCCTCGGCGGCGATCTGAAGCCGGCCGCAGGGCGGATGCTCGCCTGCGAGCTCGGCTATGCGCCCTGCTTGCTTCTGCCAGGCGAGACGGGGGACGGCTTCTACATCCTGGTGGCGAGCGAATTCGCTGCCGATCTCTTTGAACGTCTCACCGCCGCCGGTGCGGGCTTCGGCCTCTCGCCGGCCGGCAGCCTGGCGCAAGATGCCCTCGACATCGCCCGGGGCCGTCCGCGTTTCGGCATCGAGGCGACACCCCAGCTCTCCGCCGTGGCCGCCGGTCTGGATGCGGGCCTCGATCCCGCCGGCAATCGCGGCTTCATCGGCCGCGGCGCCCTGCTGCGCCAGCGCAAGACGCGCCCGCCGCTGGCGCTTCGCGCCTTCACCCTCGATCTGACCGAACCGGGCGTCTACGCCAATGCGCCGGTGCTGTGGAAGCGACGGCCTGCCGGCCATATCACGGGTGGGGCCGTCATCCCCTCCCTTGGCAAGGCGGTGGTGCTGGCGCTGATCAAGAGCTTCGGCGAGGATATACCCTATCGCGGCGTGGTCCTCGGCCAGGAGCTGCCGTTGACGCCCTACGCGCCGCCGCCGCGCTAAGCCTTCGAGAGGAGCAAGCATGGCCATCATCGCCAAGGTCGAGGGCCCGCTTCTAGAGGTGACCATCGATCGGCCGGAAGCCATGAACGCGCTCGATGCCGCGGCCAATGCCGAGCTCGGCCGGATCTGGCGCCGCTTCAACGCCGATGCGGCCCTGGAGGTTGCCATTCTCACCGGCGCCGGCGACAGGGCCTTCTCCGCCGGTGCAGATCTGAAGACTCTGATCCCGGCCTATCGCGAGGGCGCGCTGGGCCAGCAGGAGGTCGATTGGCATTTCGGCGGCGGGCTCGCCCGCGGCCTCGAGATCGAGAAGCCGGTGATCGCTGCGGTCAACGGCCATTGCCTCGCCGGCGGGCTCGAGCTGGCGCTGGCCTGCGACATCCGCCTCTGTTCGCCCAATGCCAGCTTCGGCCTGGCGGAAGTCAAATGGGCCATCA
>DATHQQ010000524.1:0-3668 GCA_035482595.1 Verrucomicrobiia bacterium | reverse complement strand
ATGGTGGAGGTGCGCCCGAAGACGGGGATGCGCGTCCGCCCGGCGGGCGAGTGGAACCTGCTCGACCGCGAGGTCCTCTCCTGGCATGCGCTATCGGAGCTGCGGCTGAACCGCTCCTTCGACATGGTCGAGTTCCGCCTGATCGTCGAGCCCAAGGCCGCCCATCTCGCCGCCAAGCGCGCGACCCGCGAGGAGATCGCCACGATCCGGGAGAACTGCGCCCGGCTCGAGGCCTGCGTCGGCCGGCCCGAGCTGGTGCCGGAGAGGGACATCGCCTTTCACCACAGCATCCATCTCGCCTCCCACAATGCCATCCTCGACCATCTCGGCCGCCTCATCGCCTCCCTCATGCGGATCCAGGTGATCATGACCACCGAGCAGCCGGGCTCCTTCGAAAGCGGCCTCGGGCTGCATCGCGAGCTGACGGAGGCGATCGCCTCGCGCAAGGCGGCGCTGGCCGAGGATGCCGCCCGGCGGCTGGTGCAGATGCCCTATGACGATCTCGCCCGCCGGCTGAAATGGGGCCCGAAGGTCAAGCTGGGTTGAAGCTGCCGGCGCTTTTGCGCCCTGGCCGATCATGGTGAACCGGCGTCTCCGTCTCCCCTGTCGTCATTCCGGCGAAAGCCGGAATCCAGGGGCCACATGATCAGCAGCTTGCCGCACGCCCCTGGATCCCGGCTTTCGCCGGGATGACGGAAGAGAATGTTCGATCGGGCAGCGCTCTAGCCGAAGGGATAAGGCCCGGGAAACTCATCGGTGAAGGCGGTATGGGTGACGAGCCCGGTCTCCGGCCGCCAGAGATGGAGATGGAATCCCGGCGGCTCCAGCACGAAACGCGCCTCGCCATCGGGGGTCAGGTCGAGCATCACCTGATGCGCCGTCGAGGGCGCGATCGAGGCGATGGTGCCGGCGAAGCCAGCCTGGATCGAGCGATGATCATGGCCGCAGATGATACGCGCGACATTGCCATGGCGCCGGACGATCGCGGCCAGGTGCTCGGGTGCCTCCAACGCCATGCCATCCATATGGGCGATGCCCGTGGCGATGGGCGGGTGATGCATCATGATGAGGGTCGCCCGCTCGGGCTGCTCCGCCAGCCGCGCCGTCAGCCAGGCGAGCCGCTGCTCGCAGAGCCGGCCGCCGGGCTCGCCGGGAATGATCGTGTCCAGCGCGATCAGCCGCAGCGGCCAGTCCTCGAGGCAATACTGCAGGAACCCGCCGTCCCGCGGCAGATAGGCATGATCGGGGAAGGCTCTTGCCAACTCATCCCGGGAATCGTGATTGCCCGGCAGGAGAAACA
This sequence comes from Verrucomicrobiia bacterium, assembly GCA_035482595.1. Classification (GTDB taxonomy): domain Bacteria; phylum Pseudomonadota; class Alphaproteobacteria; order Dongiales; family Dongiaceae; genus DASXQK01. Next base: position 2,368 of record DATHQQ010000524.1, on the reverse strand, counting down.
GCGGCAGATCGAGGGGTGCGAGCAGGCGGCGCAGATGGCCGTATTCCGCAGCACTTCCGGCGTCCACCAGATCCCCCGTCGCCACCACCAGATCCGGCCGCGGATTGAGAGCGCGCAGGCGATCCACCGCGCGGGCGAGGCAAGCCGCCGTGTCGACATGCCCGAAGGCCAGCTGCCCCTCCGGCAGGATATGGAGATCGGTGATCTGGGCGATCAGCATGGCTCAGCCTATCACGGGATTGTTTCCGTCCTGGGGAGGGATCCGCGGGTTTCCAGCCGCCCCTGTCCGTCATAACTGGGACAAGCCCACGGCTGTTTGGTTGCCGGGACAGGCCTCGCTCTTGTAGCAATGCCGCCGCGGCTTCGCCAATCGCAGAAATCTCCGCTACAGTCATAGGGCGCGGCGACGGGCGTCACAGCGGAGGGACGGGATGCAAAGCAGCGGCCTGCTGGTGCTCCAGTCCTTCAGCCATGCCTTCCTCTTCGTGGCGCTCGCGCTCTTTCCGATCGTCAATCCGCTGGGCATGGCGCCGATCTTCCTCACCTTCACCGCCGGTGTCGACGATTCGACCCGTGCCCGGCTCGCCCGGCTGGTCGCCTACAACAGCTTCATGCTGGCGACGGTCTCGCTCCTGGTCGGCTCCTATGTCCTGAAATTCTTCGGCCTCAGCCTGCCGGCGGTCCAGATCGGCGGCGGGCTGGTGGTGGCGGTCACCGGCTGGCGGTTGCTCAGCCGCGGCGCCGATCCCGAAGAGCGCCGCCGGCCTGCACCCTCGGCGGAGGCGGTGATGGCGAGCGCCTTCTATCCCCTGACGATGCCGCTGACGGTGGGGCCGGGATCGATCGCGGTGATGCTGACCATCGGCAGCAACGCGCCCAGCGCAGTGGAACAGCTGAGCTCGGCCCTGGTACAGGCGGCCGGCGGCCTCGCCGGCGTCGGCGCCGTCGCGCTCTCCATCTATGTGAGCTATCGCTACGCCGACCGCATCCTGCGCCGCCTCGGCGAGAGCGGCATCAATGCGATGCTGCGGCTCTCGGCCTTCATCCTGCTCTGCCTCGGCGTCCAGATCATTCTTAACGGCTATCACGCGGTCGCGGCGGGTCTCGCCTAGGTCAGCTTGAATCAAGCTGACCCGGTGAATCTTGCTCTACTTGAAAGATGAGAGCGTGGCGCTCGAAGAAACTCCCCCAGAAGTGGAGCGACTCTTTGATCTGGGCTTCGATAGCGGCATAGGATAAGGATACTCGCGGATTATGGGGTTCTTTGGGGAGATTTTGTCATGCATAACATCTTCGTCCGTAACATCTTCGTTTCGGTCGCGATCGTCTTCGCCCTTGCCTTGGGCAGCATTCCTGCGGCCCGCAGCCAGTCCACCGGCACCATCACCGTGAACGTTTACCACCTGCACAACGACAAGGGAGTCGTGCGCTGCGGTCTCTTCAACTCCCCCGACGGCTTTGGCAAACCGGGCAGTCAGTTTCTCGGGGTGAATGCGACGCCCAGCGGTGGCGTGGCGACCTGCGTCTTCGAGAAAGTGCCGCCGGGCACCTATGCCGTGGCGCTGTTTCATGCCGAGAAGAACGAGACCAAGATGACCTATGGCTTCTTCGGCGCGCCGGACCAGGGCTATGGCTTCTCGAACAATCCCGATACGACCTTCGGCCCGGCGAGCTTCAAGGACGCATCCTTCAGCTTCACTGGCGGAAATATGCCGCTTTCGGTGAGAGTGAGCTACTAGGGGGCGCTGGTCTTCCCTCTCCCGCGCTTTGAAGCGGGAGAAGCCGGAGCGCAGCAGAGGCGGCGGGTGAGGGTAGGGCGAGCGCGATCGCCTTCTTCTTCATCCTCGCGAAAACGCTGCCGCTACTATTTTCTTCCCCGTCCCCCTGCGGGCCGTAAGCCCGCTTTGAGGGGGGAGGGCCGGGGAGGGGGTGGCCGTATTCTCAACATCCAGTCGAAGCCGCACGTCTCATCATGATCCGCGGACGCAGATCCAACCCCCCCGCCCTAACCTTCCCCCGCAAGGGGGGAGGGGATACAAAGGGAACGCGGCTCGACTTGTGTACGATAGAAATTCAGCCCGCCTAGAACCTGTAGTCGAGGCCCAGCGAGATCGTCTGGCTGAGCAGGTTCCCGGTGGGTGGGGTGATGTGATAGGCGGCCTCGAAGGCCAGGGTGTCGGTGAGCTGCGCCGTGATCCCGCCGCCGATGATGAGCTGGCTGCGCGAGGGCATCAGCCCGGGCACCGTGAAGCTGCCGCCGCCGACCTGCACCAGGCTCGGCGGGGTGGTGGCGAGAGTCTCGTAGCTATAGGCGATGTCGGCCTCCGGCGTGATCACCGTGCCGCCGTCGGTGGTGTAGGACTTCGCG
>DATHQQ010000523.1:0-2448 GCA_035482595.1 Verrucomicrobiia bacterium | reverse complement strand
TATTGACGATGGCGAAGCTGCCGGCGAAGAGGGGCTGCAAGGCCCGGTCGAAGGCCAGGGTCGCATCGCCCTTGAGCCAGAGTCCGCCCCAGAGCAGCTGCAACTCGCGCAGCTCCACATCGCCCCCGGCCCCGCTCCAGGCCGGCAGCGCCTCGCGCGGCGGGCCGGCGGGGATCGGCCCCATCACCTGGGCGACGAGATGGGCGCTGTAGATCTCGCGACCCAGCGGTGCATCGATGCCCTCCGGCAGGGTCAGCCGCGAGAGATGGGCGATCAGGTCGAGGCTGCTGCGGGTCGGATCCGTTGGCGGCGGCGCGGGGAAGCGGCCGTCGACGGCCAGGCCTTCGACCAGGGTCTTGCCGATCCGGCTGTCGTCGATGGCGCCATGGGTCAGCGTAAAGCCGAAGCGGTCGGCCTCCAGCCCGTCCTTCAGATGCACGTCGAGGCCGAGCAGCTCGGCGGCGATCCCGATCTCCCGCGCTTGCGTTCCGGCGAGGGACAGCTTCTGGCTGCCGAGGGCGGTGAATTGCAGCTCATAGGGCGCCCAGGGCTGGATCCGAAGCCCGATCTCCGCCCCCCGCCAGCGCCAGCGCCCATTGGGCGCCGCGATATCGGGATTGATGAACCGCGCCGTGACCGCGAAGGGGAATCCGGAAAGCGGGGGCACTTCATAGCTGACCGCATAACCCTGGCTGCGGTAGAAGCCCGTCCAGCCGGCGATGTCCTGGGCCACGATCCGCGCCAGGACGAACCAATAGACGGCATAGGCGATCACCAGCGCGGCAAGGCCGATCGCGGTGAGGATCAGAGGGCGGCGGCGCATGGCGGCGCGATCTTATAGGCCCGGGCGGGCGGCCGTCGAGCGCACTCGAGAGATCGGCGCCGGCTTGCGCCGGAGCAGGGGCATCCTATGATGGCCCGGCCCGCCGATGTCTCATGCCCTCACCGCAGCTCCGCCCGCCGCCTGGCGCGTCCTCGTCCCCGGGGGGTTCGTGGTCCTCTGGTCGACGGGTTTCTTCATCGGCAAGCTCGGTCTCGCTTTTGCCCCGCCATTCACCATCCTGTTCCTGCGCTTCGCCCTGGCGGCGCTGCTGATGGCCGCCGCGGCCCTGCCGCTGCGCTCGGCCTGGCCCCGCAGCCCACGCCAGGCCGCCCATCTGGCCGTCGTCGGGGTGCTGCTGCAGACCGTCTATCTCGGCGGCTGCTACGCCGCCATGGCGGCCGGCCTGCCGGCCGGCATCACGGCGCTGATCGTCGGGCTGCAGCCGATCCTGATCGCCACCGTCGTCGGTCCCCTCCTGGGCGAGCGGGTGGGCCCGAAGCATTGGTTGGGCCTCGCCCTGGGATTCCTCGGCGTGGCCCTTGTCCTCTGGGACAAGCTCGACATCGCCGGGCTGGAATCCTGGGGCGTCCTCTTCGCCCTGGCGGGGCTGCTGGGCATCACCGCGGCGACGCTCTATCAGAAGCGCTTCTGCGGCGCGGGCGATCTGATCACCGGCACGGCGATCCAATATGCCGCCGCGGCGCTGACGACCTTGCCCATCGTCCTGGTCCTTGGCTGGGGTCCCGTCCATTGGACCGGGAGCTTCATCTTCTCGCTGGCCTGGCTGACCTTCGCCCTCTCCATCGGGGCGGTGACCTTGCTGCTCTGGCTCATCCGGCGGGGCGTCGCCTCCAAGGTCGCGAGCCTCTTCTATTTGACCCCGCCCGCGGCGGCGCTGGGGAGCTATCTTCTCCTGAACGAGACCCTGGCGGCGCCGGCCCTGCTGGGCATGGCGCTGACGGCCGTCGGCGTCGCCCTGGTCAATCGGGCCTGAGCCAATGGTCCCGCCGATCATCGATAGCGATCTCATCCGTGCCCGCGAGCTGAAGCCGCCGGAAGGCGAGGATTTCTGGGTCTTTGCCTATGGCTCGCTGATGTGGCGGCCCGGCTTCGAGCATGTCGAGGCGCGCCCCGCTTTGCTCAAGGGCTATCACCGCGCCTTCTGCATATCCTCCACTCATTACCGCGGCAGTGCCGCCAATCCCGGGCTCGTGCTGGGCCTCGACCGCGGCGGCGCCTGCCGTGGCCGGGTCTATCGGATCGCTGCCGAGCATGCCCGGCCCGTCGCCCGCTATCTGCATGAGCGCGAGATGGTGACGGGGGTCTATGAGCCGCGCTGGGTCAGGGTGGTGACGGGGGAGGGTCCGCTGACGGCGGTCACCTATGTCGCCGACCGCGCCCATCCCCAATATGCCGGCAAGCTGCCGGACGGCGAGATCGTCGCCCGCATCCGCCAGGGAATTGGCATCGCCGGCAGCAATGTCGACTATCTCGCCAATACGGTCTGTCATCTCGACGAGCTTGGCATCGCCGACGGCCCGCTGCACCGCCTGCTGCGCCGAGTGCGGACGACGGACACCCCCGGGGACCTCGAATGCAAGGCGTGAGCGCGGTGGCATATCCAT
>DATHQQ010000522.1:0-6139 GCA_035482595.1 Verrucomicrobiia bacterium | reverse complement strand
GCACCGCTGATCAAGGTCAGCAAGGCGACAAAGGCGATCACATTGCTGACGGCGGCGAGCAGGGCCGCCAGCACCTGAAGCGGGGCGCCCAGGGGCAATGCCGCCAGCAGGATGACGATCCCGCAGGCGATCAGCCCGGCCACCGCCACTTTGGCATCGGTCTTGAGCCAGGCCGCGGCGGCCCGATATCCGGCCGTCGTGCCGATGACGAAGCCCACCCCCAGGACCGCGGAGAACAGCCCGAGCTCCAGCGGCGTGGCGCGATAGGTCTTCTGCATCTCGACCAGGATGTAGACGTAGTAGAGCGCGAAGCCGAGCTGGAACAGGAGATAGGAGAGGGCGATCGGCCCGATGGCGGGATGGCGGATCGCCTGGAGAAAGATCTCGATGGGCCGGTGCCAGCTGAGGGCCAGCGGCTTTCCCGCAGGGGCTTCGACGAAATGGCTTCGCCGGATCCAGATGAAGGCCATCACGCAAAGTACGAAGGCGAAGCCCAGCGGCGCCCGGAAATCCCAATGGGCGAGCCCGCCGCCGACCGCGGGGCCGGTGACGAGGCCGACGCAATTGACCAGCACGACATTGGACATGTTGCGGCCGCGCTCCGCCTCGCTGCTGCGGTCCATCATCGCGGCCTGGGCGATGGGCCCCGTGCCCGCCATCAGGCCGGAGAGCAGCCGGCCGGCGAGGAAGAACAGCAGGTCCCGCGTCTCCACCGCGAGCCACATGAGCACATAGGCGGCGGCCAGCCCGGCCATGCAGATGAGCAGGGTGCGACGCCGCCCCAGCGCATCGGAGAGGTCGCCGAGGTAGCTGGCGCCGAAGAACATGCCGAGGGGAAACAGCGAGAAGGCCAGCGACAGATAGGCGTCGAGCACCGCCGGCCGGTAGACGCCCACCACGCGGGGATCGTGGAACAAGGCGATGATCACCGGATACATCAGCCCGAAGGAAAAGATGTCGATGAAGACCGCGGCGAAGAGGGGCAGCAGGGCCCTGAGGCGCGGATCGATCATCTGAGCCGCACCGCAAGTCCCGCGCTGACCAGGGCTGAGAGCGCCACCAGCAGCAGCACGCCGGGCAAGCCCGCCAGGCCGAAGACGATGCCGCCGCTGGTGACCCCGACGGTGCCGCCCAGGAAACTGGAGGCGTTGAGCATGCCCGAGCCTTGACCGGCCTGGGTCTGGGGCAGGGCGGCAAGTCCGATCCGCGGGGCCGACGCGAAGGGCAGAGCGATCCCCATGCCGGCGGCGAAGAGGCCGAGCATCAGGATCGCGAGCCCCGCCCCCGAGAGCGACACCCAGGCGATGGCGCAGCCCAGCACCAGAATGAGCGCGCCGCCCGTCATCATCGGCCGCAGGCCGAGCAGAGTCCCCAGCCGAGGGGCCGCCCGCGCGAAGCCGAACAGCGCGACCGAGAGGGGCAGCAGCGACAGCCCCGCCATGATGGGGGTCATGGCGAGCCCCGTCGGCGATTGGGCGAAGAGGTTGTAGTAGAGAAGCAAGGCCATGATGTCGAACATGAGGAGGAAGGCCAGCAGGCAGGCCAAGGCGAAGTTCCAGTTGGAGAACAAGGTGAAGTCGAGCAGCGGCCGGCGACGGCGCGTCTCCGTCCGATGCAGCGCGGCGAACGCAAGCATGGCCAAGAACAGAGGACCGGCGGCGGCCCATCGTGCGGCGCCGGGGGCGGACAAGCTATGCAGCCCCGTGATGAGCGTCGTCATGAAGACGACGAGAAAGAGCAGCCCGAGCCAGTCCACCGGGTTGGACCGGCGGGGCTCGCCGCGGCTCGAGAGCCCTAGGGCCAGCGCTGCCGGGAGCATGACGAGCAGATTCAGCCAGAAATTGACGCGCCAGCCGGCATAGTGCGTAACGGCCCCACCCAGGAGCGGGCCGATGCTGAAGCCCAGCATCAGGAAGCCCGTCCAGGCGCCGATCGCGGCGGCACGGTCCATTTCGGGAACGGCCTGTGTCGCGGCGGCCAGCGTGCCGGCAACGGCGAAGGCGGCCCCCAAGCCTTGCAGTGCACGGGCGGCGACAAGCGCCGGGCCGTTGGGCGCCAAAGCGATGATCAGCGAGGCAAGAGCGAACAAGGCGATCCCGGCAGCCGAGGAGTGCTTCGGCCCGAAACCGTCCGCGGCTCGCCCGCCCAGAATGATGAAGGCGGCCGCCGCCAGCAGATAGGCATTGACCGTCCATTCCACGACCGCGGGGCCGAGGCCGAGGCCCCGCGACATGGCGGGGAGCGCCGCCATGATCGCCGTGCTGTTCTCGCCGATGGCGAAGATCGCGAGATAGCAGGCGATGAGCACGAGCCTGGACTCCCGCGGCATCGCTCCCCCCGACGAGTTCCGGACGACCGGGCTACTGCACCTTGACGATCAGCTTGCCGAAATTCTTCCCCTGCAACAGGCCGATGAGGCCCTGGGGCGCGCGCTCCAGACCCTCGATGACATCCTCGCGGTATTTGACGCGGCCCTCGCGGATCCATTGCCCCATTTCCTTGTAGAAGGCGGGCCGCTGATCGGCGAACTCGCGCTGGATGAAGCCGCGGATGTTGAGGCTGCGGCTCAGCACCTCTCGCATGGCTACCGGCAGGCGGTCGGGCCCGGGATAGGGCGGGGTGGCGTTGTATTGCGCGATCAGGCCGCAGACGGGAATCCGCGCGAATTCGTTCAGCAAGGGGAAGACCGCATCCCAGACATGCCCGCCGACATTCTCGAAATAGACGTTGATGCCCTTGGGGCAGGCCGCCTTGAGCCGCTCGGCAAGATCGGGAGCGTGATGATCGAGGCAGGCGTCGAAGCCCAGCTCCTTGACCACGAAATCGCATTTCGCCGGACCGCCGGCGATGCCCACGGCCCGGGCGCCCTTGATCTTGGCGATCTGGCCGACGCCGCTGCCGACGGGACCGCTGGCGGCGGCCACCACCACCGTCTCCCCGGGCTTGGGCTTGCCGATGGTGAGCAGCCCCACATAGGCGGTGAAGCCCGGCATGCCCAGGATGCCCAGCGCCGTGGTGACGGGGGCGGCCGCCGGATCGAGCTTGCGCAGATCCTTGCCGTTGGAGATCGCATGGGTCTGCCAGCCGGAATAGGAGAGGACGATGTCCCCCTTGGCAAAATCCTTGTGCCGGGACTCCATCACCTCGGCGACCGTGCCGCCCTCCATGACATGGCCGATCTCCACCGACTGGGCATAGGATTTGGCGGCGCTCATGCGCCCCCGCAGATAGGGATCGAGGGAAAGATAGAGAATGCGCAGCAGGACCTCGCCGTCCTTCGGCGCCGGGACCGGCGCCTCATCGCTGCCGAAATCGGCGGGTTTCGGCATTCCCTCGGGCCGGCGGGCCAGAAGGATCCGCTTGTTTGTCGGTGCGCTCATGGCGTTTCTTCCCCCTGGAATGCCGGTTCGTCGGACAGGCCGCCCGAGGTTTCCCTTGCGCCGGGGTCCTCAGCGACCATCTGAGGAACAGTGGCGTTGCGCGCCGGCGCTGTCCAGCGCCGGCAATCCGCAGAGATGGGAGCATCCGATCATGGGTCTCGGGGACAAACGGCGCGCGTCCAAGAATGACGAGCTGGTGGATGAGGCGGCCAAGGAATCCTTCCCCGCCAGCGACCCGCCGGCCTTCGGTCCTTCCCACGCCGGGGCGCCGGAGGGCCATGATGCGCCAAAGCCCGAGGCGCCGCCTCGCGCCCGGCGGAAGAAGAGCTGACGGGTAGGCGCGGTCCCTCCACCGTCGCCCGCTCTCCTCTAGCGTAGCCCCGATCCCCCACCGTCATGGTCGGCGAAGGCCGACCATCCACGAGTTTGTCCGCTGTAAGCCCGCTGCTTCGCCGTGATGCATGGTCATCCCTCGACACGCCTTTCACCCTCTTGGCGATCTGACCTCGAGAGAGGAATAGAGGGCCCGAAGCACATAGCTTGGTGCAGTGAAACTCGTGGATGGTCGGCCTTCGCCGACCATGACGGCAAAGAGAGCGAGGCTTGGCCGCAACCCGAGAGCCTTGGGCTTGCCCCTACCCTCACGCTAGAATACCCACGGACAAGCGCAGCAGGTGAGGGAGCGGGTGGCATGCTGTTCATGGTCGTCGAGACATTCCGCAATCAGGATGCCAAGGCCGTCTATCGCCGCTTCCGCGACAAGGGCCGGCAATGCCCCGAGGGCCTCACCTTTGTTTCAAGCTGGGTGACCGCCGATCTCGACCGCTGCTTCCAGATCATGGAATGCGAGGATGTCACCCTGCTCCAGAGCTGGGCAGCGAACTGGTCCGATCTGGTCGAATTCGAAATCCTGCCGGTGGCGCCGGGCAAGGATGTCGCCGCCGCGCTCGCGAGCGCTCTCGGCTAGGCCATGGCCCGCGGCGCTCGTTCCACGAAGCCCGCCGACCACCTCAAGGCCGCGGCGCTGGCCTATCCCGAAGCCTGGGAAGATCATCCCTGGGGCGAGACCGTCATCAAAGTACGGGCCAAGATCTTCCTGTTCCTGCATGAAGGGGAGGAGGGCCTTCGGCTTTCGGTCAAGCTGCCGCGCTCGCGCGAGTTCGCGCTGGAATATCCCTTCACCAAACCCACCGGCTATAACCTGGGCAAGAGCGGCTGGGTCACCGCGAGCTTCTCGGCCAGGGCGAAGCCGCCGCTGGATGTGCTCGAGGCCTGGCTCGACGAGAGCTATCGCGCCGTGGCGCCGAAGAAGCTGGTCGCGGCACTGGATTGACTTCGCTCTTTCCCTAAGCGAGATTCGGCCCATGCAAACCGCCCGCGTCATTCGCGTCAAATCCAAAGCCTCCGACATCGGGGGAGCCGAGGAATTGCGCGGGCGCTGAGCCGCTCTGGCAAGATCATCGAGGGACCCCGCCGGTCAGGACGGGGTCTTTTCATTTCCGGCTCCCGCTCTCCGGCCCAACCGAAGGAGAGGGACATGGAAAACCCAAGACCGCCGATATCGGGACTCTGGCTGCCGCTGGTGACGCCCTTCAAGCAGGGGCGCCTCGACGAGGCCTCGCTCGCCCGGCTGCTGCGGCATTATCTCGCCCAAAGGGTGGATGGCTTCATCCTCGCCGCCACCACCGGCGAGGGGCTGACCCTCGACGAGGCGGAGACCGAGCGCCTCGCATCCTTGGCCGCCGAGGAGGTGGCGCGCCGCCGCCCGCTCTATCTCGGGCTTTCGGGCAGCGATACGGCGAAGCTGGTCAAGGCCCTGGGGCGGACCCGGTCCTGGTCCGTCGATGGCTATCTCATCGCCTGCCCCTATTACGTCAGGCCCTCCCAGGAGGGGCTCTACCGGCATTTCACGGCTCTGGCCGAGGCGACCGACCGGCCGATCCTGATCTACAACATCCCCTATCGCACCGGCGTCAATCTGGGCAACGACACGCTGCTGCGTTTGGCGGAGCATCCCAACATCACCGGCCTCAAGGATTGCTCAGCCGATGCCGTCCAATCCGCCGAGCTCCTGCGCCGCAAGCCCGCGGATTTCGCCGTGCTCACCGGCGAGGATGCCCAGTTTCATGCGGCTCTGGCCCAGGGGGCCGAGGGCGGGATCCTCGCCTCGGCCCATCTGCGGACCGATGACTTCGCCCGCGTGCGCGACCGGGTGCGGACGGGGGAGAACGGCGCGGCCCTTCGCACCTGGCATGGGCTCGTCGATCTGACCCGTCTGCTCTTCGCCGAGCCCAGCCCCGCGCCGGTCAAGTTCTGCCTCTGGCAGCTCGGCCTCATCGACAGCCCCGAGGTCCGCCTCCCCATGACCGAGGTGAGCCCGGCGCTGGCCGCAAGGCTGGCCGAGGCGATGATGGTTGCGGCCTAGTCCCGCAACAGCGGCACCAGCGAGGCGACCAGCAGGAGGGCCATCACGAGGTTGAACAAGCGCAGCCGGCGCGGGGTCATGAGGAAGCGGCCGGCGCCGGCGCCGAGTGCGGCCCAGGCGCCGACGCAGGGGATGGAGACCAGGAAGAAGAGGAGGGCCAGCAGGGCGACCTGCCGGTAGAGGCTCCCCTGCGTGGTCGTATAGGTCGCCACGGTTGCGAGTGCGATCAGCCAGGCCTTGGGATTGATCCATTGGAAGAGCACGGCCCCGACGAAGCTGAGGGGCGGGCGGCCGCCGCCGCCGCTGAGCGCGCCCTCGGCGAAGGCGATCTTGG
>DATHQQ010000521.1:0-2895 GCA_035482595.1 Verrucomicrobiia bacterium | reverse complement strand
GCGCATTCTTCTCAAAACCCCCGCTTTTCTGCATAAAGGCTTTGGTGCCGCTTTCGGTCTTTGCTTAGCGCCTAGTAGTCCAAATTTAGGGAATTATATACTTGACAAGTACGGCTGCTCTATGTGGGCGGCGAGTCGAGGAAGACATAAAGAGCCGCGATCTTGCCGTCCCGCGCGATGATGAAATCCACACCGGAGTACTGGGGCGCTTCGCCTTTCGGCCCCGAGCCCCACGCCAGCCGTCCCGAATTGTGCAGAACCTGGGGCGCGGCACGAGGCGTATAAACATAGTGAGGATGCGTCGCTCGGAGATCGCCGGCGAACTTGTCCAGTGCGTCGTGACCGACGAAAGTGCCGGGCGGCACGCACAGCACACAATCTTCGGTGTAAAGTTCCTGAATTGCGGCCCTTCGGCGAGCCGGATCACCTTCACCGAAAACTTCCGGAAGATTGCGGTTGAGCAGCGTCTCGATACCGCTCACAGCTGCGCCCACAGACAGCGGGTCGCTCTTTTTACTGGCATGCTGGTTCATCAGAGGCCTGCCTGGGTGATTAACTCGCATTGGCGTCAACGCTTCCCAATCGGATAGTGGCCCTCAACTCTCCGTCATGACCCCCATCTGCTTCAGCAGCCTCTTCTGCCGGTGCTCCAGCGCGGCGACATCGAAGCCCTCGATCAGCTCCTGGAACAGGCGATACCAGTTGATCTCGGCACCGAGGTGGAGGAACACCGAGCCGAGGCCGATGGCGGCGCGGTCCATGAACACGAATTCCCGCGGCGGCTTCACGGGGCCGAGGCGGCGCAAATCGGCATGCACGCCCTCCGCCACCTCGCGGCCATAGACGCCGGACGCAGTTTCCTGGATGCGGCGCGTACGGTCCTCCAGCAGCGGGGCATAGATGAAATGCGCCCACCGGTTCAGCACGTCGATGGTCTCGCGCGACAGATCCTTGAAGCCCCAGGATTCATAGGCATGGACAGCGAGGTCGTGATCCCCGTTCAGCAAGGCGTGATAGAGATCGATGACGCCCTTCACGAAGCGCGCCTGGAAGATTCGGATGCAGCCGAAATCCAGAAGATTGACCGTGCCATCGGGCCGGAGGGTGTAATTGCCCAGATGCGGGTCGCCGTGGATGATGCCGTAGAAATAGAAGGGCACATACCAGGCGCGGAACATGTTGTAGGCGATCTTGTCGCGCATCGCCTGATCGCCGTGCGCCTTGATGAAGGGGAGCAGCGGCGTGCCCTGAAGCCAGTTCATGGTGAGCAGGCGCCCGGTGGACAGCTCCGGCACGGTCTGCGGCACATGGACGCCGGGCTCCTTCGCCAGCATGGCGCCGTACAGCCCCAGATGGCGGGCCTCCAGGCCGTAGTCGAGCTCCTCGCGCAAGCGCGCGGCGATCTCGGCATGGATCTGGTCGGTGACGATCGCCTTGTCGTAGCGCTCATAGATGGAGAAGATCAGGCGGAGCTGACGGAGGTCCGCCTCGACCGCCGATTGCATATCGGGATACTGCAGCTTGCAGGCGAGCAGCGCCTCGTCATGGCCGACCGCGCGATGAACCTGGCCGAGGCTGGCCGCCGCCGCGGCCTCATGCTCGAAGCTCTGGAAGCGCTTCTGCCATTGGGGGCCGAGCTCGCTCGCCATGCGGCGCTTGACGAAGTTCCAGCCCATGGGCGGGGCATCGGCCTGGAGCTGGGTGAGCTCGGCGACATATTCCTTCGGCAGGGCATCGGGAATGGTGGACATGATCTGGGCCACCTTCATCAGCGGGCCCTTGAGCCCGCCGAGCGCGGCGGCCAGCTCCGCCGCATTGCGCCCGCGATCGACCTTAACCCCGAGATAGCGCTGCCCCGCCATGCGCGCGGCGAGGCCCCCCACCGCCACGCCGACGCGGGCATAGCGCCGGACGCGGCCCCCCAGATTGTCCTGCTCGCTCATCGCGCCGGACGACTTCGGGCGGAATCGCTCACGCCAGCTCGTCGATCAGGCCTTCGATCATCTTGAGGCCCCGGTCCCAGAATTTAGGATCGGCGGCATCGAGACCGAAGGGCGCCAGCAGCTGCTTGTGACGCTTGCTGCCGCCGGCGGCCAGCATGTCGAGATATTTCTTGGCGAAGCCCTTCGGCTGGGCCTGATAGGCGGCGTAGAGCGAATTCACCAGGCAATCGCCGAAGGCATAGGCATAGACGTAGAAGGGCGAATGGATGAAATGGGGGATATAGGACCAGAAGATCCCGTAGTCGTCGTCGAAGCGCAGCGCCGGCCCGAGGCTCGCTTTCTGCGTTTCCAGCCAGATCTCGCCGATCTCCTCGGCCGGCAGCTCGCTCTTGCGGCGCTGGTCGTGGAGCTTGGTCTCGAACTGGTGGAAGGCGATCTGGCGCACCACCGTGTTCAGCATGTCCTCGACCTTGCCGGCGATGAGGATGCGCCGGCGCTTCGGATCCTTCTCCCGGGCGAGTAAGGCGCGGAAGGTCAGCATCTCCCCGAAGACCGAGGCCGTCTCGGCCAAGGTCAGCGGCGTGTCGGCGAGCAGCGCGCCCTGGGGGCCCGCCAGCACCTGATGCACCCCATGGCCCAGCTCATGGGCCAAGGTCATCACATCCCGGGTGCGGCCGTAGTAATTCAGCAGGATATAGGGATGGGCGCTCGGCGTGACCGGATGGGCGAAGGCCCCGGGGGCCTTGCCCGGACGGGCCGGGGCATCGATCCAGCCCTGGTCGAAGAAGCGCTTGCCGACGGCGGCCAGCTCCGGCGAGAAGGCGGCATAGGCGCCGAGCACGATCTCCTTCGCTTCTTCCCAGGGAATCTTGCGGTCGGAATCCTCCGGCAAGGGCGCGTTGCGGTCCCAATAATCGAGATGGTCCGAGCCGAACCAGCCCGCCTTGATCTT
>DATHQQ010000520.1:0-4000 GCA_035482595.1 Verrucomicrobiia bacterium | reverse complement strand
CTTCTTGCCCGGCGGCGGTTGCGGACCCATGCTTGAAAGCATGAGCAGAGCCTTCATCAAGGAAGACGATTCCAACGTCTCGGCCGAAGAGCTGCCGGAGCGGCCGCAAAGCCCGCACCCGAACTATGTGACCCCGGGCGGTTTGGCCGCCTTGCAGTCGCAGCTGGCCGAGCTGCAGGAACAGCGCCGCCAATTGCTCGAGCATCCCGATGCGATCCTCGCCCAGGAGCATCTGAAGCCCGTCGAGCGCGATATCCGCTATTTCCAGGAGCGGATCGAGCGGGCGGTCGTCATCGATCCGGCCAGCCAGCCGCGCGACAAGGTGAGCTTCGGGGCGGTGGTCACCACGGTTGACGAGGAAGGCACGGAGCGGCGCTTCGCCATCGTCGGCGAGGACGAAGCCGATCCCGCCGTCGGCAAGATCAGCTGGGTCTCCCCGCTGGCCCGGGCCCTGACCGGCGCGGCGGCGGGCGACAGCGTCGTCTGGAAGCGCCCCGCCGGCGACAAGACCCTCGAGGTCACGGCGATCGACTACTAGGGCGGGCTGGAAGCGGTCTTGGCTCGCGCTTAATCCTGAAATCTCAAGCCGTTACCACTATATCCTCGTCATTCCGCGAAAGCGGGAATGACGTAAGGGGAGGGGCGCCGGCGCGCGGCGACCGCTTTGCCCTCATGGAACAGGCGGCTCCGCAAGTTTGGGCCGCGTCCGGGCGCCGCCGAGGGCGGCCAGGAGATAGAGCACGCCGCCGACCAGGGTCGAGCCGGCGATGCAGCATCCCTGGGCCAGGGTCGCCAGGCTGAAGCCGGTGACGCCCTGCAGGCCCAGAAGCTGAAAGGCCAGGACCAGGGCATATTGCAGGGCGCCGATATTGCCCGGGGCGGCGGGAATCAGCGCTGCCAGGCATGACATCCCCATGACCAGCAGCAGCTGCAGCAAGGTCAGCTCCGCATGGAGCGAATAGGCGAGGAGCCAGTAGGTAACGGTATCGGCTGTCCAGACGATAGCGGTCGCGGCGGCCAGGAGGGCCACCTCCTGAGCGCCGGTGATGAGATGCAGGCCTGCGGCCAGGGCCCGCAGGCGCTTCTCCAGGAAGGCGATGGGGCGCGGCAGCGGCTTGTGGCGGAGGCGCACGAGGACCAGCAGCAGGATGATCAGGACGACGCAGCCGACCGCCACAAGCTCCACCAGATGCAGGATCGGGCCAATCCGGCTGTCCCCGCTGCTGTGGAGGGCGGCCATCCCTGCGAAGATGAAGCCGATGAAGACGACGACGTCGAACAGGCGCTCGACCACGATGGTGCCGACGACGGAGAGCCGCGAGATACCGTAGCGCCGGCCGAGGAAATCGGCGCGCACCAGCTCGCCCAGCCTTGCCGGCAGCAGATAGTTCGCGGCATAGCCCACCAGCAGGCCATGGAACACCTGGCCGAAACTAAGGCGGCGCACGGGGGCGAGCAGGATGCGCCAGCGCCAGCTCCGCAGCATGAGGGCGATCCAATAGAGGGCCACCGCCGCCATGAGCCAGCCGGGCCTGACCTGGGCCAGCTCGGCGCCCAGCCCGGCGAGATCGATCCGGGCAATGGCGAGCCAGAGCAGCACCACCCCGACGGCGAGGCTGACGAGGATTTGGAACAGGCGATGGCGGACGAGCCTCCCCAGTGCTCCAACCAGCCCGCTCACGATGCTCGCGCCTCGATCAAATCACGTCCCTTTCGACAATGCGCCGGATAAGAGGTGGGTCGGGGGATTCTGTCAACGCGGCTGAATTCCCCACCAAATTCCGGGTGCCAAATTCCGGTTGACAGATTTGGTCGGGTAAGGTTTGCTGGCGTCGCGCCGATTTGAGCACTCAGCTTGCGGGCGCGTTATAAATGCGGCTAAAGCGATTCGGGCTCCGCTCGGCGCATATGCCGCAGCGGAGTTTTTTGTTGGCCCTGGTCCGGGGCGGCTATCGGACCCGCGGGAATTTGAAGGGCAGCTTGCGGCCGCGTTATCCCTCGCTAAAGCGCCACGGGGAATTGCTCCGTGGGCCCGAATTTTTGCGGGCGAGGAGCGTCTCCAACCTTCTCCTGGCCCGTCTCAGAGAGCCTTCCGTGCAAGCGGAAGCGCGATGGAGCGGATGCGATGGAGTACTTTCCGATCTTTCTCGATCTGAAGAACCGTCCCGCCCTGGTCGTGGGCGGCGGCGAACTGGCGCTGCGCAAACTCCGCCTGCTGCAGAAAGCGGGTGCCCAGGTCACCGTCGTGGCGCCGCGCGTCGCGGCGGAGATCGAGGGCTCCGGTGCCGCCCTGAAGCGCCGCGGCTTCGTCGATGGGGATGTCGGTGGCCAGGCCATCGTCTTCGCGGCCACGGGTCTGGAGGCGGTGGACGACCGGGTGGCCACCGCGGCGCGCCAGGCGGGCCTGCCGGTCAATGTCGTCGACCGGCCCCGGGAATCGAGCTTCATCATGCCGGCGATCGTCGAACGCGATCCGATCGTCGTCGCCATCTCCAGCGGCGGGGCCGCACCGGTTCTGGCGCGGCGGCTGCGCGAGGCGATCGAGCGGCTCCTGCCCTCGCGCCTCGGCCGGCTCGCCTGTTTCGCCGAGAGCTTCCGCAGCGCCGTTCGCGGACTGCTGCCCGACGGCACGGCGCGCCGGCGCTTCTGGGAAGGCTTCTTCGAAGGCCCGGTCGCTGAATCGGTGCTGGCGGGGGAGGAGGGGCGGGCGCGCGAGGCGATGCTCTCGCTCGTCAATGCCCCAAGAGCGAATGCCCATGGGGACGAGCGCCCGACGCCGGGTATCGTCCAGCTCGTCGGCACCGGCCCCGGCAATCCAGATCTCCTGACCCTGCGCGCCCTCCAGGTCATGCAGCGTGCCGATGTCGCCGTCCACGACCGGCGCATCGGCAGCCAGATCCTCGACCTGCTGCGCCGCGATGCCGAGCGCATCGAAGTCGACGCGCTGCCCCAGGAGGAGATCAACAAGCTCTTGGCCGGGCTTGCCGAGGCGGGCAGGCGCGTGGTTCGGCTGAAGGACGGCGATCCCTTCGTCTTCGGGCGCGGCGGCGAGGAGCTTGCTTTTCTCCGTCGGCGCGGCGTGGCGACGGAGGCGGTGCCGGGGATCACGGCGGCGCTGGGCTGCGCCGCCTCGGTCGGGCTCTCGCTCACCCATCGCGACTATGCCCAGGCCGTCACGCTGATCGCGGGGGAGGGTGAGGATGGCCTGCCCCAGATCGACTGGGCCGGTATCGCGGGTCCGCGCCAGACCCTGGCGATCTATATGGGCGTCGGGGCCGCGGGCCGGATCGCCCGGCGCTTGCTGGAAAGCGGACTTGCCGCCGAGACGCCGGTGGCGGTGGTGGAGAACGGCACGCTGCCGGACCAACGCGGCGTCGTCGGCCGGCTGGGCGCGCTGCGCGCCCTGATCCGGGAGAGCGGCATCAAGGGCCAGGCGATCATCTTCGTCGGCGAGGCCGCGGGCCGGCTGACGACACGCACGGCGGGTGCTGCCTCTCCCTTGGCGCTGGCGAGCTGAAGCTCGGATGGGCACGCAGATGGTGACCGCCAACCGGTTGCGCGACGGCGCCGTGGTCTTTCTGGCCGCCGCCGGCCGCTGGACCACCCGCGTCGGCGAGGGTCATGTCGCCGAGACGGAGAGCCACGCCGCGGAGCTGCTGCGCGCGGCGGAGGCCATGCCGACCGAGGTCGTGGCTCCCTATCTCATCGAGGTCGCGTCGAGTGGTGGCGGCTGGTCCCCAACGCGCTATCGCGAGCGCATCCGGGCCGAGGGACCCAGCGTGGGGGAGTTCGGCCATACGGGGATATCTCTGGCGGAAGGAAACTAGCGATGTACGCCTATGACAATTACGACCGCAGCCTGGTCGCCGAGCGCGTGGATCAATTCCGCGAGCAGGTCGCCCGGCGCATCGCCGGCGAGATCAGCGAGGACGAGTTCAAGCCCTTGCGGCTGATGAACGGCCTCTACCTTCAACTCCATGCCTATATGCTGCGGATCGCC
>DATHQQ010000519.1:0-3944 GCA_035482595.1 Verrucomicrobiia bacterium | reverse complement strand
GTTCGAGTACTCCATGCCGTGCCACGGCTCCTTGCGGACGCCATGGGCGAAGGCGAACTCGACGATTTCCGCGCCGGTCCACCGCTTGTCGGAGATCATCGGCATGGATGTCTCGAAATCGGGTAGGCCGCTGCGGTGATTGAGGAGAATGCGGACCGGCATTTCCCCGGCCTTGGCAATCTCGGGAAACCATCTCGAGATGGGTTCGTCGAGATCGACCTTGCCGTCCTCGACCAGAAGATGAAGGCCCGTCGCGATGAAGCTCTTGGTGCAGCTCGCGATCCGGAAGAGGTGGTCAGCGCGCATCGGCGTCTTCTTGAACTTTTCGCCGAGCCCGCTTGTGAAATGGAAAATCTCCGTGCCGGGCATGCCGACCGCCAAGGAAACCCCCACCACGCCTCGCTTGACGTGCTCATCGAGAATATCTTGGACCTTTTCTCGCCATTCGCTCATGACCTGATGTTCCCCGCGGCGCTGCATGGAGTTCTATTGGCGGGCGGGTCGACCGTTCCCTGTGACGGCCACGCCCTCGTGGTGGCCCGACGCCGATCCGGCGGCGGTTCTTGCGCTGAGATTGCCGCCGCGGGGGCGCATTGGCAAGGCCGCCCCAGGGACCGCGCGAGCGGATGCCGGCCGTCGGGCTGTCGGGGCGCAGCAGCGGAAGGGCGCCGTCCACGGCAGGGAAATCGCTCTGCAAGTACCGGCGCGGACCCTCGCGCGCCGGCGAGGTGAGGTCAATAATATCAATATCTTAGGCCCGCCCGTGAGCCGGGGCGCCAGGGTGGTTCACTTGAGGGAACTCCGAGGGTGCCGCGTCAGCTTTACGCATGGGGCCAGTGCAGCCGGCACCTTGCGTCCTGGGCAGGCGAGGCTTACATCAAGCGGATGCCTGACAATTTGCCGGTCGGCCAGAAGCGAGAGCAAGGCGACGTCCGCGAGAGCCGTGCCGGAATGCGGCGGCGCGATCTGCTGATCGCGACCGGCGTCTGCCTTCTTTTGAGCCGCAACGCTTTTGCTCGCCCGGCCGAGCCGCGTCGCCTCACGCTCAAGAACACCCATACCGGCGAGACCTTCAACGGCCCCTATCGCGACGCGACCGGACCCCTGCCCAGCGCCGTCTCCGACCTGGCCGTCTTCCTGCGCGATTTCCATGCCGACAAGACCGGGCCGGTCGATCTCGCCATGCTGGATTTTCTGGCCGACGTCATGGCTGCCACCAGCCAGAGCCACGCCACGGTGCTTTCGGCCTATCGGACCAAGGCGACCAACGAGATGCTCGCGGCCACGACCTTCGGGGTTGCCGAGCACAGCCAGCATATCGTGGGCCGGGCGATCGACGTCACCTTTGATCGCGACCTCGGCGGCGTGGAGAAGACGGCTCTCGCCATGCGGCGTGGCGGCGTCGGCTGGTATCCGAGCTCGCATTTCATCCATCTCGACAGCGGACCGACGCGGAGCTGGGTGCTGGATGGCAGCGGTTTCGATCGCCTCCTGATCGGCGGCAGCCTGGATGCGCCGCCACGCCAGATCCTGACCGTCCGCCAGAGGATGGCGCGGCTCCAGGCCTTTGCACGCCGGGAGAAGCTGCTCCGGAAGTAGCCGGGCGCTTGCTTCCCCGGCAGCCGCCGGGCCGTCACAATCCCACCTGCGCAAAGCGCGATCGCCCGGCTAAGATCAGGAATGAAATCCGGCGTCGGCGAGCGGCTTGTCATCCTGGCGGATAGCGGCATCTGCCGCGGCAGCGATGTCGTGAAGCTATTGGCTCTGGGCGCCAAGGCGGTGCTCGTCGGACGCGCCTTCACCTATGGCACCGCCATCGGCGGCGAAGCGGGCGCCGCCGAAGCCATCAGCATGCTGGGCGATGAGATCGATCGTACGATGGCCTTCCTGGGCTGCCGATCCGTCCAGGAGATCGGCCCTGATCTCCTGTGGAAGGAATGATCGGCAAGCTCGCTCAGCCGCCGGTCACGCGCCAGATCACATCCCCCACGTCATCGGCCACCAATAGGCAGCCGCCGGGGCCGATCGCCACGCCTACCGGCCGGCCATAGGACTCCCGCTCGTCCGGTGCCAGGAAGCCCGAGAGGATATCGCGCGGTGGGCCGGCAGGGCGCCCCTTCTCGAAGGGGACGAAGACGACCTTGTAGCCGCTCAGCTTGCTGCGGTTCCAGGAGCCGTGCTGCCCGATGGCCATGCCCTCGGGAAATCCGGGCAGCGTGCCGGCGGGCAGCCAGCAGAGGCCGAGCGAGGCGGTATGCCCGCCGAGTGCGTAGTCCGGCGTCAGGGCCTTGGCGACCATGGCCGGATCCTGCGGCACCCGGTCGTCCACTGTCTGGCCCCAGTAACAATAGGGCCAGCCGTAGAAGCCCCCGTCGCGCACCGAGGTCAGATAGTCGGGCGGCGTCTCGTCGCCCAGCCCGTCGCGCTCATTGACCACGGTCCAGAGCGCGCCGGTATGCGGCTCCCATGCCAGCCCCACGGGGTTGCGCAAGCCACCTGCAAAGATGCGGCTCCGGCCGCTGGCCAGATCGATCTCGTAGATGGCCGCCCGGCCCTCTTCGGCTTCCATGCCGCTGTCGGCGATATTGCTGAGCGAGCCGACCCCGACATAGAGCTTCTGCCCGTCGGGGCTCGGCAGGAGGCTGCGCGTCCAATGCCCGCCGGGCTTGAACGCGGCGAGCTTCTTCCCCGGCGCCGTGATGCGCGTCGAGCCCGCGACGTAGGGGAAGGCGAGCAGGCCGTCGGTATTGCCGAGATAGAAGGTGTCGCCCAGCAGTGCCATGCCGAAGGGCTGGCTCTGCTTTTCCAGAAAGAATTCCCGGGTCTCGGCCACCCCGTCGCCATCCGCGTCGCGCAGCAGCGTGATGCGGTTCGGGCTAACGCCCACGGCGGCGGCCCGCTTCATGGTGCTGACCATGGCATAGTCGAAGATCGACCTTGCCGGTCCGGGCAGGAACAGAGCCTCCGCGGCGAGCACATCGCCGTTCGGCAAGAGTTGGATCCAGCGGGGATGCTTGAGGCCGGCGGCGAAGGCATTCACCCTGAGCCCGGCTGCCGCGACCGGCGTCTGCCCCTGGGCCCAGCCCCGGGCGGTCGGCATCTTCAAGGTCGGGATGCTACCCTGGGGCTTTGCTGCCGGGATCGCGGGATTGCTGCCCAAGGCCGGCTCATGAGCGCCGCCGGTCAGCCGGCGCCACATGACCGCCGCGGCGCCGATGAGTGCCACGATTTGCGCGAAAATACCGGACATGCTCATCGCACTTCTCCCCCTGGTCCGCGCCCATGCTAGCCGAAGCCAGCCGGAGTTGGAACCGACCCAGGGAAGATCAGCGAGGATCAGAGCAGCGTGTCACGACTCCCCGCGTCACTCCGCATATTCCATCGCCCTCAGCCGCGTGTAGCGCCGCAGTGCTTCCTGATCCGGCTTGATTCCATTCTGTTTGCAGTGGTTCTCGAATTCCTGTCCGTCGAACTCGACAGGTAGAATCGCGTAGCGTTCGCGGTGGAGTTCCGTGACCACACGCTTGTACTCCTCCCACCATCCTTCGTAGTCCGGGTCGAAACCCAGACCCTCGATCTGCTTGAAGCTGGGATAATTGCGCCGCTCGATCCAAAGCAAGGGATATTGAGCCATCCGCGAGCCTCCCTTTATGAAATATGAAATCCGATCCCCAAAGCCGATCCATCTAAGCGCAGGGGATTAACGGCCGCAGGTGAGCGCAGTTCCGGTTTTGCCAGGCTTTGCCACGGGCTCGGCCACCGCGCCATCGGATCGATGTCAGTCCGCCGCGGCGGCTGAGATCTCCGGTGATCCAGATTTAACAAGCTCATAGAGGGTGACCGCCTCCGCGCGCCTCTTGACCGGCACCCTTGTCCAGCACCCGCGTGACAAAATCGGGGCCGCAGCCGTGATGCACGGCCTGGCTGATCAGGATCGTGGTTCC
>DATHQQ010000518.1:0-3118 GCA_035482595.1 Verrucomicrobiia bacterium | reverse complement strand
TGGGATGCAGCAGCAGAAGCCCATCCATCCGCGCATCGTCCCACACCTCGGCCAGGCGCCGCAGTGCCTCGCCGCGCCCGCCGCGCCAGACGATCTTGGCATTGATGACATAGAAGGCCTCGGGCCCTAGCAGCGGCAGGGCCTTGGCGATGCCGCCACCGCTGTCGAGGATCTCGGGCTCGTGGGAAATGGTGATCGCCGGATGCTGGCGGGCCGCGAGATGGCGCTCGATCTGCGCGGCGAGGTGGTGGGTGTTCACCACCGCCCGCTCGACGCCGACCTCCGCCAGCCGGTCGAGGGCATGAGCGAGCAGGGTCTTGCCGGCGACCTCCATCAGCGCCTTGGGCCGCTCCAGGCTCAGCGGCCGGAGCCGCGTGGCGAGCCCGGCGGCCAGCACCATGGCGGTCTTGGGAGCGGTCATGCGGCCTCCGGCGTGCGCCGGCGTTCCGGCGGCAAATAGCGATCGAACCAGCTGGCCACCGGCGTCAAGGCCGGATGGGCGAGCTGCGCCTCGAGCTGGCGCCAGACCCGCGGCATGTGGACGAGATAGCCGGGCTTGCCGTCGCGCTTCAGCAGCCGGGCGAAATTGCCCAGGATGCGGGTATCGCGCTGGGCCCCCGACAGCGCATAGGCGGCTTCGAAGCCGGCGCGGTCGAGTTCGGGAAAGCCCGCGAGATAGCGTTCGATCAGGCGCCCGCCCAGCTCTCGCGAGACATCGCGCCGCGCATCGTCGATCAGCGAGACGAGGTCGAAGCAGCAGGGCCCGCGCACCGCATCCTGGAAATCCAGCAGGCCCACGGCGGCGATGCCGCTCAGCCCTGCCCGCATGATCAGATTGTCGACATGGTAGTCGTAGTGGACGAGTCCCACAGGCACCTGGTCCCAGAGCGGCAGGACCATCCGCCAGGCGGCGTTGAAATCCTCGGCCGCCGTCGCGGGCGCCGGGGCGCCCTGGACCGCCGGCCAATACCAGTCGAGGAATCGTCCGACGCCCTCCATGGCCCGGGCCTCGTCGAAGGCCGGCAGTACGGCCAGTGCTTCGATGGGAAAGCGCCGCCGCAGCTCGATCAGGAGATCGACGGCGAGCTCATAGAGATGTTCCTCGGAGTCGCCCCGCGCCAGGAGGCGGGTATAGGTATCGTCACCGAAATCCTCCAGCAGCAGAAGCCCGGCGGTCTCATGCGCGGCGAGGATCGCCGGCACGGCAAAGCCGGCGGTTCCCAGAAGCCGCGCCACCGTCAGGAAAGGACGCACATTCTCCGGCGGCGGGGCGTCCATGAGGACCGCGGTGCGGCTCGCGTCCGAGAGCCGCTCATAGCGGCGAAAGGAGGCATCGCCGGTGATCGGCCGGCGCGCCGCGGCACGCCATCCGGCCGCGGCCAGGAATTCCTCGATCAGACCGGCACGCGCGCTGCTCACGGCGCGATCTCCGGCAGAAGCCGCGCCCAGCGCCCGCGGCCTTCGAGGCGCGCCTTGCGCGCCGATGGGGTGTCGGTGAAATCCAGGGCGATCTCCAGGCGGTTTGCCGGCAGCAGCGGCCCCAGCCGCTCCGGCCATTCGATCAGCGAGATGCCCTCGGCGAAGGCATCCTCGATATCGAGCTCGACCGCCTCCTCGGGGTCCTTCAGGCGATAGAGGTCGAAATGCCAGATCCGGCCATGAGGCCCGTCATAGATCTGGACCAAGGTGAAGGTCGGGCTCGGCACATCTTCCTCGCCGATGAAGGCGCGGGCGAAGAGGGTCTTGCCGGCGCCGAGGTCGCCCCGTAGCGCGATCACGTCGCCTGGCCGCGCGAGGGCCGCCACCGCCCGGGCGAGGCTCGCCGTCGCCGCCTCATCGGGCAGATCGAGACGACGCTCGGCCAGCGACTCGGAGCCTGCTATTGCCCGCATGGCTGGGTTGTAGCTTCCGGGATGGGCGGCGGCAATCTTGCATCGCCGGATCGGCCCGGCCATGTTAGCGCCGTCGAAGCGAGGGGTTCCATGGCGGCAGAGCATCGGACGGATATTTGCATCATCGGCGCGGGGCCGGTCGGCCTCTTCGCGGTCTTCGAATGCGGCATGCTGAAGATGCGCTGCCATGTGGTCGATGCCCTCGACATGACCGGCGGGCAATGCGCGGCGCTCTATCCGGAGAAGCCGATCTACGACATCCCCGGCTATCCCGCGATCGACGCCGTCGAGCTGATCGGCAAACTGGAGCAGCAGGTCGCCCCCTTTCATCCCGTCTATCACCTGGGCCGCCGGGCGGCCGAGCTCATCCCCGCGGGCGAGCGCTGGCATATCCTGCTCGACGACGGCAGCCGCATCGATGCCCGCGCCATCGTCATCGCGGCGGGGGTGGGCGCCTTCGGCCCCAACAAGCCGCCGCTGCCGGGGATCGAGGCCTATGAGGGCAAGGGGGTCTTCTATCTGGTCAAGCGGCGCGAGGAGTTCCGCGGCCGGCGCATCGTGATCGCCGGCGGCGGGGATTCCGCCGTCGACTGGGCCATCTCGCTGGCCGAGGTGGCGGAGGTCGTCTACATGGTCCACCGCCGCCCGAAGTTCCGCGCGGCGCCGGAGAGCGTCACCCGCATGGAGGCCCTCGCCAAGAGCGGCAAGATCGAGATGGTGGTGCCCTATCAGCTGGCCGGGATCGAGGGCCATGCGACGGGCATCACCGCGGTGACGGTCGCAACCCTGGAGGGCGAAGCGCGCCGGCTGGAGGCCGATGTGCTGCTGCCCTTCTTCGGCCTGGCGATGAATCTGGGACCGATCGCCCAATGGGGCATCGAGCTCGAGCGCGGCCATATCAGGATCGATCCATCCACCTGCGCCACCAGCCGCCCCGGCATCTTCGCCATCGGCGACATTGCGACATATCCGGGCAAGCTGAAGCTGATCCTCTGCGGCTTCTCCGAAGCCGCCATGGCCGCCCACGCCCTGCACCCCCTCGTGCATCCCGGCGAGGCGTTGCATTTCGAATATTCGACGACCAAGGGCGTGCCGGCGGGGTAAGGGGCCGCCTTGTTGAGGCCGGCAGTCGGCGCTCCCTAGGGCCGTCATGGCATAGAGAGCGAGGCGTTCCTGCTCCAATCGGACTGTCGTAGGACGAGCCAGCGACAGCAAGCGGAACCTGC
>DATHQQ010000517.1:0-6821 GCA_035482595.1 Verrucomicrobiia bacterium | reverse complement strand
AGAGCGCGAAATCTTTGAAGTGGGTCAGCGAAGCTGCCGCCCCCAATAGGCCAACCCAAAAAGTTCCGCTTTGGGTCCTGTGCGGCTGCGCTTCTTATCGTGCTGGGCTGTCAGCTTCGGGTCAAACTCGTTGCTTCCGTGATGTCTGCAATATGTCCGGTTAGCGGCTGATTCCGGACAAGCCTTTCAGTCGCAGGTTTATGAGTTCACGCCCTAAAGCGGGAGAGGGAAAAAGCCGGACGCGTCTATATCGTCACCTGCCCGCTGCGCCGAGCGGACTTCGCCAGCGCCTCGTCGTCGAGCTTGAGGCCGGTCCCCGGCGCCGTCGGCGGGCTGAGCCGTCCGTCGGCGATGCGGTCGAAGGCGGGTTCGCGGATGAGCATATGGGCGCAGTCGAAGGGACGGTCGGTTGGAAAGACCTCGACGTGATCGGCCAGGCCCAGGCCGAAGGCCAGATGCTGATGCACCTCTGGCCGCTCATGGAAGGAAAGCCGCATGCCCCGCGCCGCCGCCAGCCGGGCCACCTCCTGCGCCGGGCCGAAGCCGCCGAGGGTGGTGGCATCGACGCGGGCGACATGGAGCGCGTCGGCCTCGATCAGCCGCCGCATCTGCAGGGGCTGCGTCGTCTCATCGCCGGCCCCGATGGGCACACCGGCCCCGGCCTTGACGCCCGCATAGTCCGCCACGCGATCGCGATGGAACGGATCCTCGAGCCAATCGATGTCGAGATCCCGGAGCGGCGCGGCGCATCTCAAGCCATGCTCGACGCTGGGCCAGGACCAGGCGAAATCGAGCACCAGCCGCAGATCCGGGCCGGCATGCCGCCGGATCGCCGCGACACGGGCCGCCAGCAGCGCCGGGGTTTCGTAGTGCGCGGCTTCCAGCTTCATCATGCGATAGCCTTGCGCTTGGCGCGCCTGCATCCGCTCGGCAAAGGTCTCGTCGTTCTCGCCGGCCATCTCATAGCCCTCGACCAGAAGCACATCGAGCGGCTCGGCCTCCTTGCGCCCTATCTGGTCGCAATAGAGGCGCCAGAGCGGCAGCCCTGCCGCTTGCGCTTTCAGGTCATGGAGACACATCTCGAGCAGCGAGACGCCGCGCCCGAAGACCCCGTCGCGCTCCAGCGCGCGCAAGGTGCCGGCGAGATCGGCGCTGCGGGCCGCGACATCCAGGCCATCGCGGCCGATCAGCTGAGGTGCCAGCACATCGAGGATCGCCACATCCACGGGGGCCTTGCGGGTCTGGCCCAGGCAATCGGCGACCAGGCCCCCTTTGGTGCGAACCCGTACCGCTGCATATTCGCGCGTGCGCACTTCGAAGGTCCCGAAGCGCAGCGGCGTCGGCAAGGGCAGCGAGCAGGCCCAGGCGTCGATCCGGTCGATGGTCGTATCCAAGCGGCATCTCCCCAATATCCGCCGTATCAATATCGGTAAAGCCCTGTTGCGCAAGGGCCCCGCGCCAAGCTCCCCTTATCGTCATTCCCGCGAAAGCGGGAATCCAGGGCAACCAGCGAGACGACGGCCCTGGATTCCCGCTTTCGCGGGAATGACGGAGGAGAGATGTCGCTCTGGTGGCAGCACGCGAAACCATGGCAGATTGCGCCCGCATGAATATCGAGCAGGTAGCGTCGATCCAATGAGCCTTGAACTCACCGAGGCGGAGCGCAGGGTCGCCGCCGGCGACCGGGGCGCGGGCGCCGCCATGGCCCTGCGCATCCTGGCCGAGATGGGGCGTCTGCTGGGTGCGCCGCGGCTGATCCCCGTCGCCTCGGCCCATATCGACGGCGCGCTCTATCACGGCGACAGCGGGGTGCATTTCGCCGAGCGGCTGGTCGCCGGCGGCGCGAAGACCGCCATCCCCGCCTCCCTCAATGTCGGCGGCCTCGATCTGCTGCATCCCGGCACGGTGAAGGCCGATCCCCATCGCCACGAGATGGCGCTCCGACTGATGCGGGCCTATGAGCAAATGGGCTGCTGGCAGACCTGGACCTGCTCGCCCTATCACGCCGGCCATCGCCCCGCCCTGGGCAGCGATGTCGCCTGGGGCGAGAGCAATGCCGTGGCCTTCTGCAATTCCGTTCTGGGCGCGCGCACCAACCGCTACGGCGATTTCCTCGACATCTGCTGCGCCATCACGGGGCGCGCGCCCTATTACGGGCTGCATCGGCCGGAGAACCGCCGCGCCACCGTGCGGGTGGACACATCCGCCTTGTCGGCCCGGTTGAAGCGCGCCGATGTGTTCTATCCCGTGCTCGGCTGCTGGTACGGCATGGAGATCGGCACCGAGATCGGCGTCATCGATGGCCTGCCCGCGGATATCTCCGAGGACTGCCTGAAGGCGCTGGCGGCCTCGGCCGCCTCCAGTGGCGCCGTCGGCCTGTTCCATGTCGCCGGCCGCACACCGGAGGCGCCCAGCGTGGAAGCGGCCGGTGGCGGCGAGGCGCCCGCGCGAGTCATCCGCCTGACGCCGGCAATGCTGCAAGCTGCGCGCGACCGGCTCTCGACCGCCCGGGGCGAGGGCATCGACGCGGTCGCCCTCGGCAGTCCGCATTTCTCCCTCGCCGAGTTCGACGCCTTGGAGGCGCTGCTGCCGGGACATCGGATGAATGTGCCGTTCTTCGTCTGCACCGGGCGCAATGTGGTGGGTGCGCTGGAGGAGCAGGGCCGTCTCGGCAAATTCGCCGAGGCCGGCATCACCATCGTCGCCGACACCTGCGTCGTGGTGGCCCCGATCCTCCCCGCCAAGGGCGGGGTGCTCATGACCAATTCCGGCAAATTCGCCCATTACGCTCCGGCCAATACCGGCTATGAGGTGATCTACGGCAGCCTGGCCGATTGCATCGCCTCGGCCGCGGCGGGCCGTCTGGCCCGCGACGAAACCCTTTGGCAATGACTTTGCAAAGCCTGCCCCAGATCGCCGGAAGCGCCGAGGGCGAGGTGCTGAAGCTCGCACGCCCCATCAGCTTCTGGGGCGGCGTCGATCCCAAGACCGGGCGCATCAGCGATCCGCGCCATCCCAACCACGACGTCGACATCGCCGGGCGCATCCTGGTCCTGCCCGGCATGATCGGCTCCAGCTCCTCGAGCTATATCATGCTGGAGTTGATGGCCATCGGGCGCGCCCCCGCCGCCCTCGTGCTGGCGGAGCCCGACGCCATATTGGGCCTCGGCGTGGTGGTGGCGCGGGAGATGGACTATGGCTCGATCCCGGTGGTGGTGCTGTCGCGCGCGCAGCAGCAGGGACTCGAGACCGGGCAGAGGATAAGAATCGAGGAAGGTGGAGCGATCGAGATCCTGAGTTGACGATCTTCCGTCCAACAAGATCACAACACGAAACCTTCTCTCGCTGATTGAGTGAATGCGGTGTTGGGGCGACCTGCCCTTGCAGGACGGAAGGCAATCGCCCAGATTCCAGCACAAGGCGTCCACCTCACCAGACGCCATCGGGGTTCGATAGATGAATGAATTCAATGCCATGAGACGACCGGCGCAAGGTCGGCGGGGCTCGCGACTCAGCCGCAGGGTGCTTCTGTCCCTGCCCTTCCTCCTGGCCGCCGCGGCTGCAGGCGCAGCCGAGCCCCGCACCGTCGGAATGGTCTCCCGCCTGGCCGGGGCGCCTTCGATCCTGCGCGGCGGGCAGCAGCTGGCGGCCCAGCGCGGCATGGTGCTGCGCGAGGGCGACCGCGTGGTGACCGGTGCCGGCGGGCGGCTCGAGATCACGGCGGCGGATGGCAGCACCATCACGGTCGGCGAGCAGACGACGGTCGTGCTGACCCGCTTCGTCGCACCCGGGGACGCCGGTCCCGGCCAGGGCTTCCTCGATCTGGTCGAAGGCATCCTGCGCCTCAACCTCCCCGGATCCTGGAATCGCTTCGAGGTGATCACGGCCACCGCCGTCGCCTCGGTGCGCGGGACCGATTGGCTCATCGATGCCCAGGGGGCCGAGAACACGGCCGTCTTCGTCGCCAAGGGAAGCGTCGCGGTTGAGAATATCGCCCGGACGGGCGCCGTAATCCTCTATCCGGGCTTCGGCACGGATGTGAAAGCCGGTGGCCTGCCGACGACTCCCAAGCTCTGGGCCAAGAAGCGCGTCGACGCCGCTCTCGCACGCACGGCCATCTCCTAGGAACGATCGACATGCCGGGCCGGCTTCGCGCGGCGCCTCTCCCCTGGCGCTACGCCGCGCTTTCGCTGCTGGCGAGCATGCTGGTGGCCCTGGCCTATCTCGCCATGCGCGATGCGCCCTCCGTCAGCACCATCGAAGGCCAGAGCCTCACCTGGCGATTCCAGCTGCGCGGCATCCAACCGCCGCCACAAGTGACGATCATCGCGATCGACGACCGCACCCTCGCCAAGCTGGGACATTGGCCGGTGCCGCACCGCGAGCTGGCGGCGGCGATCGCGAAGCTGTCGGCGGCGGGCGCCGCTGCCATCGGCATCGATATGCTGCTCCTGGAAGATGAGCAGCCGTCGAACGGACTCCAGCTTTCCGCCGGCGACCAGGCCCTGTTCGACGCGCTGCACCTTTCCGGTCGCAGCGTGCTGCCGATCGCCTTCGCGCCGGGGGCGAAGGCCAGCGAGGCCGCCCCGCAGGTCGCCGAGCAAGCGGCTTTCCGCGTCGTCAGCCGCCAGAGCGGGAACTCTGGGGGCGATCTCCTACCCAGGGGCACCGACCTGCGGGTCCCCTTCAGCCCGCTGCCGAGCGTCGCCGGCTTGGGACATGTCAATATGCCGGTCGACAATGACGGTATGCTTCGCTACATGCCGGCGGCCATCGCCTTCGGCGAGTTCTACCTCCCGGCCTTCCCGATCGAATTGGCGCGCCGCTCTCTCGGCCTGACGACGGGCGAGATCGCCTTGCAGCTCGAAGGCGGCCTGATCTTCGGCAAGCGGGAGCTGCAGCTCGACCGCCGGCTGCACCTGCCGATCGACTACTACGGCCCGCCCGGCACCGTGCCCACCTTCTCCCTCAGCGATATGTTGAAGGATCGCGTGCCTGCCTCGGCGATCGCCGGCCATACCGTTCTGCTGGGCGTGACCGCTCTGGGGCAAGGCGACAATTTCGTCACGCCCTTCAGCAAGACCATGCCCGGCGTCGAGGTGCTGGCGACGATCGCCGGCAATCTTATGACCGGCCGGATCCTTCAGCACGCCGGCCTGAGGGGTTGGAACATCGCCGCCATCTTGCTGTTGGGACTCGCCGCCTTCGCGCTGGCGCGGCTGCCAATGCCCCTGGCGGTTACCGCCGCCATCGTCGGCCTGCTCGCCCTCTGGAGCGCGATCGCACTGGTCGCATTCCAGCATGATCTATGGCTCGACGTGACTTTTCCGGCCGCCGCCGTCCTGCTCAATGCCGGCGGGGTCGCGATCCTGCGCGCCGGCATCGAGCGGCGGATGCGCCGCAACCTCGCCCGCTACCACTCCCCCGTCATCGTCGACATGCTGGCCAAGAGCGCGACGCCGAGCTTCGGGGGCAGCCAGAATGCCGCCATCCTTTTCGTCGACATCACGGGCTTCACCAGCCGGATGGAGCGCATGGCGCCGGACGACACCGTCCGCTTCCTGCGCGATTTCCACGGCCGCATCGAACGCGCCGTGCTGGCCCATGGCGGGGTGCTGGAACAGTTCATGGGCGACGGCGCCATGGTGGTCTTCGGTGTGCCGGCGCCGGGGCCGCAGGATGCCGTATCGGCGCTGGCCTCAGCGCGCGACCTCTTCGCGGACATCCGGCAGCGCAATGACGAGCTGGCGGCCGAGGGCGAGCCGCCCTTCCGGATCTCCGTCGGCATCCATTACGGGCCCGTGGTCATCGCCCGCCTGGGCGGCCCGACCCAGGCCCAGATCAGCACCTCGGGCGACACGGTCAATGTCGCCAGCCGGCTCGAGGCCCTGACGCGCGACCACGGCGCCGCGATCGCCGTCTCCGGTGCCGTCGTTGAGGCGGTCACGGCGGCCGGGCGGGAGGATCTGCTCACGGGCTTCGAGCTGCTGGCGACGGACAAGGTCCGCGGCCGTGTCGGCAGCCTGCCCATCTGGGTCAGCCCGGAGCCCACGGCCGCCGAGACCTGACGGCGGCGCCCGGGCGGGAGCCCCTGCCGAAAGCTGTGCAACCCTCTCGAACTCGCCGCTTTATTGGCAATACCGGCGGTGTTAGGCTTGGAATAGCTTTAAATTCAATACCGGCGAGCCGCCCGATCGAGGTTGCCGCCACCAACTGGGAGTGACCAATGGACCGCACGCTGTTCACCAATGTCACGGTCCTCGATTGCACCGGTGCCCAGCCCTATGCGGGCGAGGTCCTGATCGAGGGAAATCGCATCAAGCAGCTGGCCAAGGCCGCCAAGCCCCTGCCGCGCCAGGGTGCCCGCGTCGTCGACGGCGGCGGGGCGACGCTGATGCCGGGCCTCATCGAGGCCCATGGCCATATCAGCTTCTGCGATACGCCGACCTTGGAAGGGCTGGGGGACATCCCGCCCGAGGAACACACGCTGAAGACCATGAAATATGCCAGGGTGATGCTCGACCAGGGCTTCACCGCCATCTTCAGTGCGGCGGCCGCCAAGCCGCGCCTCGACGTGGTCATCCGCGATGCCATCGAGGCCGGCGACATCCCCGGCCCCCGCATGCGCGCCGCCAGCCCGGAGCTCACGGTCACGGGCGGTCTCGGCGATGTCCGTCGCGCCCATATGTATCGCGAGACGTTCGCCATCTGCTGCGACGGGCCGGACGAGTTTCGCAAGACCGCCCGCGAGATGTGCCGCGAAGGCGTCGACACGCTGAAGATCAACCCCTCCGGTGACGAGTTCGTCCCCTTCGCGCGAG
>DATHQQ010000516.1:0-2244 GCA_035482595.1 Verrucomicrobiia bacterium | reverse complement strand
ATCGTCCTGGTCGCCACCGCCGCCGCCCATCGCCAGGCTGCGCTGGAGAGCTGCCAGTTCCTGATCGACTGGCTGAAGACCAAGGCGCCCTTCTGGAAATTGGAGGAGACGGCGGACGGCGCCCAATGGGTTGCCGCCCGCGACAGCGACGATGAGGCCGCAGAGCGCTGGCGCCGATCCTGAGTCAAGAAACGACCATCACAGGGGGAGATCATGTCGGATACCGAGCTCTGCTATCTCAGCGCCACCGAGGCGCTCGCCGCCTTCAAATCGCGCAAGCTCTCGCCGGTCGAGCTGATGGGCGCGCTGATCGCCCGGGCCGAGGCGGTGGATCCCAAGATCAACGCCTTTCCGATGAAGCATTTCGAGCGCGCCCTGTCCGAGGCCAAGAAGGCCGAGGCCCGCTACATGAAGACCGACGGGCGGCTCCGGCCCCTGGAGGGCATCGCCTGCGCCATCAAGGACGAGACCACCATCAAGGGCTGGCGCTCCACCTTCGGCTCCCTGGTCTTCAAGGACAATGTCGATAGCTACACCGCACCTCCGGCCGAACGCATCATCAAGGCCGGCGCCATCATCCATGCCCGCTCCGCCGCACCGGAATTCTCCTGCGCGCCCTATACCCATTCGCGGCTCTGGGGCGTGACGCGCACGCCATGGAATCTCGATTACAGCTGCGGCGGCTCCTCCGGCGGGGCCGGGGCTTCCCTTGCCGCCGGCTCGACGACGCTCGCCAATGGCTCCGACATCGGCGGCTCGATCCGCATTCCCTCCTCCATGTGCGGCGTGGCCGGCTTCAAGCCGCCCTATGGCCGCAACCCCGACAGCAGCCCCTTCAACCTCGATCATTACAATCATGCCGGGCCCATGGCGCGGACCGTCGCCGATTGTGCCTTGTTCCAGAACGTACTCTCCGGCCCCCATCCCGAGGACATCGCCTCGATCCGGCCGAAGCTACGCATCCCCACCAAGCTCGAGGGCGACCTCAAGGGCTGGCGCATCGCCTACTCGCCCGATTTGGCCGGCTATGAGATCGATCCCGACGTCGCGCGCAATACCGCCGCCGCCGCCGCGGTCTTCCGCAGCCTCGGCGCCACGGTGGAGGAAGTCGACATCGGCTGGGTGCATGAGGATATCGTCAAGGGCTGCTCGGCGCATTTCGGCACCGTCTTCGGTCCCTGGATCGCCAAGGTAGCGGCCGAGCATCGCGATCTGCTCACTCCCTATGCCAATGCCTTCGCCGAGCGCATGCGCGCGGTGAAGATCGAGCACTACCTGGAGAGCCTGGAGATCGAGGGGCGGATGTATGCCAAGCTCGGCAAGCTCCTCCAGCGCTACCGGCTGCTGCTCTGCCCAACACTTCCCGTGCCGTCGATCAAGGCCGGCGAGGATTACATCGACACGCCGCTGATGATCAACGGCAAGCCCCAGGCGAGCATCGAGGATTGGCTGATGACAATCTGCTTCAACATGATGAGCCGCTGCCCGGTGATGAGCGTACCCTCGGGCCTGGCCGCCACCGGCGTGCCCACCGGCCTCTCCATTGTCGGGCGCACCTATGACGACGTCAGCGTCTTCCGCGCCGCCGCCGCCTTCGAACGCGCCCAGCCCTGGCTGGACGTGCCGGCAAGGCGGCCGAAGCTGTAGCAAGCTCGCCTGTTGGGTGCCTCGGCAAGATGAACCACAGAGGCACAGCGACACAGAGAAGCTAAGAAAAAGGGCTCCGCCTGAAAGGCGGAGCCCTGAACTTGAAGCACGAGAATGGCATAAAAGCCGGCGGCAGCTCGTTCTCTCCGTGCCTCTGTGTCTCTGTGGTTTTCTTTACGCTGCCTCGTCCGGGCTCAGGCAGCCAAAGGCCGCCCGCGCACCGTCGCCGCGTAGTCGCTCATCATCTGACGCGCCAGCGGGCCCACCTGGTAATTGTGGGGGCCGATCTCGCCCACGGGTGTGACCTCCGCGGCGGTGCCGGTGATGAAGACCTCATCGGCCTTGGCCAGCTCCTCAGGCATGATCGCTCGCTCGGTCACCTTGATGCCGCGCTTGCGGGCGAGGTCGATGACCGTGCGACGGGTGATGCCGTCGAGGAAGCAATCGGGCTTTGGCGTATACAGTTCGCCGCCGATGCCGAGGAAGACATTGGCGCCGGTTGCTTCGGCGATCTGCCCGCGCCAGTCGAGCATCAGCGCATCGGCGCAGCCTTCGGCCTCCGCCGCATGCTTGGAGAGGGTGCAGATCATATAGAGC
>DATHQQ010000515.1:0-16474 GCA_035482595.1 Verrucomicrobiia bacterium | reverse complement strand
AAGACCAGCGCCTTCGCCGGGCTGCTTGGCCAGCGCATCGCCGCCAAAGGCGTGACGGTGGTCGACGACGGCACCCTGCCCGACCGGCGCGGCTCCCTCACCATCGACGATGAGGGCACGCCCACCCAATGCACCACCTTGATCGAGGATGGGGTGCTGGTCGGCTTCATCCAGGACCGCCAGAACGCCCGGCTCATGGGCATGAAGCCCACGGGCAACGGCAGGCGCCAGAGCTTCGCCCATAACCCCATGCCGCGCATGACCAATACCTACATGATGTCGGGCAAGCTTCCGCCGGAGGAAATCATCGCCTCGGTGAGGAAGGGTCTCTATGCCGTAAATTTCGGTGGCGGCCAGGTGGATATCACCTCGGGCAAGTTCGTCTTCAGCGCGGCGGAGGCCTATCTGATCGAGGACGGCAAGCTGGGCCCCGCCGTCAAGGGCGCGACCCTGATCGGCAATGGGCCCGATGTGCTGACCAAGGTCTCGATGGTGGGCAACGACATGCAGCTCGACCCGGGCATCGGCACCTGCGGCAAGGAAGGCCAGGGCGTGCCGGTGGGCGTCGGCCAGCCGACCCTGAAGATCGACGGGCTGACGGTCGGCGGCACCGCGGCCTAAGCTGGCCGCAACATAGGGGGAGGCTCGCGATGGCGGAGCAGAACGACCGGGCCTTCACCGGTTCGATTCCCGCGCTTTATGAGCGCTATATGGTCCCGCTGCTCTTCGTGCCCTATGCCGAGGATGTGGCGGCCCGCGCCAAGGCCTTGGCGCCGCGCCGGCTGCTGGAGATCGCCGCCGGCACCGGTGTCGTGACGCGGGCGCTGGCAGCCGCCTTGCCGGCGACGGCCATCACCGCCACCGACCTCAACGAGGCCATGCTGGATTTCGCCATCACGAAGCTCACGGCCCACCATGTGACCTGGCGGCCGGCGGACGGGCAGGCCTTGCCCTTCCCCGACGCCAGCTTCGACATGGTCGTCTGCCAGTTCGGCATCATGTTCTTCCCCGACCGGGTCCGGGGCTTCCGCGAGGCCCGGCGGGTGCTGGCGCCTGGCGGGCGCTATCTCTTCAGCGTCTGGGCCGATCTGGGGGCCAATGACTTTCCCGAGGCGATCACCGAGGTGCTGGAGGCCCGCTTTCCGGCCAATCCCCCGCGATTCCTCATGCGCACGCCCTATGGCCACCACAATATCGAGCATCTGACCCGCGACCTTGCCGCCGCGGGCTTCACCGATATCAAGGTCGAGAGCGTGGACCGCACGTCCCGCGCCGCTTCGGCCCGGGACGCCACGATCGGTTTCTTGCAGGGCAGCCCGCTTCGCGCCGAGATCGAGGCCCGCGAGCCTGAGGGGCTCGAGGCCGTAACGGCCGAGGTCGCCGAAGCCCTGGCCCAGCGTTTCGGCCGCGGCGCGGTCGAGGGCCGCCTCAGGGCCCATGTGTTCAGCGCGGGGGGTTAGGTCTTCCTGACCCGATAGGGCTGCATGCCCTCGCGCGCCAGCGCGTCGGCGCGCTCGTTCTCCACATGGCCGTCATGGCCCCGGACCCAGAACCACTCGACCTGATGTGGCGCCTCGGCGGCCTCCAGCCGCTGCCAGAGATCGACGTTCTTGACCGGCTTCTTGTCGGCGGTCTTCCAGCCGCGGCGCTTCCATTGCGGCAGCCATTTGGTGATGCCGTCCTTCAGATAGCTGCTGTCGGTGTGGAGACGGACCCTGGAGGGCCGCTTCAGCGCCTCCAGCGCCGCGATGGCGGCCATCATCTCCATGCGGTTGTTGGTGGTCGCCGGCTCGCCGCCCTGGAGCTCGCGCTCATGGGCGCCCGAGCGCAGGATGGCGCCCCAGCCGCCCGGCCCCGGATTGCCGCTGCAGGCCCCGTCCGTGAAGATGTCGATGGTGGGCGTTGCGGGGGGCGTCGTCACGAAGGGATGACCCTCTCCCCTTCCGTCATTCTTGCCAAAGCGGGAATCCAGGGCAACAAGCCAGTCCCATGGCCCCGGATTCCCGCTTTCGCGGGAATGACGGAAAAGAGAATGCCTGTTTTCAAGGTGCCAGGCCCAGGCCCAGCGGCGGAGGATCGAGGCCATAGCCGCCGGGGCTGGAGACTGCGGTGTGGAAGCGCAATTTGCGCAGATATTCCAGCGGGTCCTTGGGCTTCACGAAGGCGCCCGGCGGGTGGTTCAGCCAGTCATAGAGCCGGGTCAGCAAGAAGCGCAGCGCGCTGCCCCGGGCGAGCAGCGGCAAGGCGGCATATTCGGCCGCCGGCAGCGGCCGGATCTTGCGGTAATTGGCGATGAAGCCCCGCGCCTTGGTGGCGTTGAAGGAATTGTTCGGCTCGAAGCACCAGGCGTTGAGGCAGACCGCCAGGTCATAAGCGTAGAAATCCGTGCAGGCGAAATAGAAATCGATGATTCCGGAGAGCCGGTCCCCCAGGAAGAAGACATTGTCGGGAAAGAGATCGGCATGGATGGTGCCGATGGCAAGATCGCTGGGCCAGCGCGCCTCGATGAAGTCGAGCTCGCGGGCGAGCTCATCGGCCAGCCCGGGCTCGACCTCATGAGCGCGCTTCCGGCAGGCCTCGAAGAGGCTGCGCCAGCCGGCCAGCGACAGATCATTGGGCCGCTTCAGCAGGAAATCCGCGCCCGCCAGATGGAACTGGGCCAGCGCCTCGCCCAGGAGCTGGCAATGGCGCGCCGTGGGCCGGCGCGGCCACATGCCGTCGAGGAAGCTGATGATGGCGGCCGGCCGGCCGCAGAGCTCGCCCAGGGCCGAGCCGCCCCGCTGGTGCAGGGGCGTCGGGCAGGCGATGCCCTTGCCGGCCAGATGCTCCATCAGCCCGATGAAGAAGGGCAGATCGGCCGGCTTCACCCGCTTCTCATAGAGGGTCAGGATGTAGCTGCCGCGCTCGGTATGGAGCAAATAGTTGCTGTTCTCCACCCCCTCGGCGATGCCCTTGCACGAGGCCGCCCGGCCGATGTCGTAGCGGGCGACGAACGCCTCGAGCTCGTTGTCGGGCACTTCCGTATAGACGGCCATCTCTGTCGGATGATCTGGAAGCTAGGCGGAAGCCGAGAGCGCCTTGGGCAGCTTGAACTCGACGGTCTCGCGGGTGACGACGATCTCCTCCAGGGTGACGGCGAAGCGCTCCTTCGCCGCGGCGAGCACCTCCTCCACCAGGATCTCGGGCGCCGAGGCGCCGGCGGTGATGCCGAGCTGGGCGACGCCGGCCAGCCGGCCCCAGTCGATCTCCGCCGCGCGGCGCACCAGGAAGGCATCGGGGCAGCCCGCGGCGAGCGCCACCTCCACCAGCCGCATGGAGTTGGAGGAATTGGGCGCGCCCAGCACCAGCAGGGCATCGCAGCGCTGGGCGATCGCCTTCACCGCCTTCTGGCGGTTGGAGGTGGCGTAGCAGATGTCGTCCTTGCGCGGTCCCTCGATGTTCGGAAAGCGCCGGCGCAGCACGGCGACGATGGCCGCGGTGTCGTCGGCGGAGAGGGTCGTCTGGGTGGTATAGGCGAGCCGGCTCGGATCCTCGACCTGGATGACCTCGGCCGCGGCCACCGTCTCGACCAGCACCACGGCGCCGGGCGGAAGCTGGCCCATGGTCCCCACCACCTCGGGATGATGGGCATGGCCGATGAGCAGGATCTGATGGCCCGCGGCGAAATGCCGCTCCGCCTCGCGATGCACCTTGCTGACCAGCGGGCAGGTCGCGTCGAGATAGAGGAGCTGGCGGCGCGAGGCCTCCGCGGGCACCGATTTGGGCACGCCATGGGCAGAGAAGATGACGGGCGCCCCGTCGGGCACCTGGTCGAGCTCGTCGACGAAGATGGCGCCCCGCTTCTCCAGCCCCTCGACCACATAGCGGTTGTGGACGATCTCGTGGCGGACATAGACCGGCGCCCCATAGCGGGCCAGCGCCTGCTCGACGATCTGGACCGCGCGATCGACGCCGGCGCAGAAACCGCGAGGCGCGGCCAGCAGGATATGGAGCGGCGGCGAGCGGGACGGCAGGGTGTCGGGAGCCTGATTCACGGGCGGAGTCGTCGTCATGGAGCGGGCCTTGTGCGGGGGCGGAGCGTTAACTACAGTCCGGCTGGCCGGACAGTAACAAAGCCCCGGAGACGAAGGAAGCATATGATGGAAAAGGCCGTTGTGGCGCAGAAATCGCCCTATGAGGTGAATGTGGAGGCCGGCCGGAACTATTTCTGGTGCGCCTGCGGTCGCAGCCAGAAGCAGCCCTTCTGCGACGGCTCCCATAAGGGGACGGGTTTCGTGCCCCAGCAGTACAAGGCCGAGGAGTCCACCACGGTCTGGCTCTGCGGCTGCAAGCAGACCAAGAGCTCGCCGATGTGCGACGGGACGCATAACAGCCTGTGAGAGCGAGCGCGATCGCGCGACCTTGGGCCGCCCTGCTTCCCTGCCTGTTGCTCGCCGGCTTTCTCCTGACGGCGTGTGGGGGCGACGACAAGCCCCCGCCGCCCAGCCCCAGCACCGGCAGCAGCACGCCGCCGCCAGCCACGAAGCCCGCGCCCAGCGGCGGCGGATTCTTCACCAACATGTTCAGCGCAAGTGGGCCGGTGAGCTGCCCGCGGGTGACCAAGATCGGCGAGGCGTCCCAGCTCACGCGGTTCTCTCCCACCGGCCATGACATCACCGATGTGGAATTCGAGGCTTTGATCGGCGACATCAACGGCAAATGCGAGCCCGCCGACAAAGGGGTGGCGGTGCATATGACGGTCGATTTCATCGCCAGCCGCGGCCCCGCCGACAAGGCGCGCAAGGCGAGCTTTGCCTATTTCGTCGCCATCACCGACAACAAGGACAATGTGCTGACCCGCCAGCAGTTCGACACCTATATCGACTTCCCCGGCAACAGGACGCGCGACGGCATCCGGGAATCCCTGGACCAGAGCATACCGCTGGCACAGGGCCAGCGCGGCGACGACTTCCGCATCTATGTCGGCTTCGTCGTGACCCATGACGAGCTCGCCTACAACCGGGCCCATCCGCAATAACGCCGGCTCTGAGGCCGGACCATGGCACGCCAGATCAAGGTCTTCCGCACCCATCTGGGCTTCTATGACCTGATCGTCGCCGCTCCTTCGAAGAAGGCGGCGCTGGAGGCCTGGGGCGCCAGCCCGCATCTGTTCACCCAGGGCTTCGCCGCCGAGACCACCGAGCCGAAACTGGTCGAGGCCGCGCTGAAGGCGCCCGGCGTCGTCCTGAAGCGGCAGTTCGGCTCCACGGGCGAATTCCTCGAAAGCGTCGACAGCCTCCGCGTTCCGAAGGCAAGCGCCGAGGAAGCGGCAGCGCGTCGGGCGCGCGAGCGTGAGCAGGAAAGCGAGAAGAAGGCGGCCGCGGCCGTGGCCCAGGCCGAGCAACGCGCCGAACAGCGTGCCGCCGAGCAGCGCCAACGCGACGCGCTGAAGGAGGCGAAGGCCGCTGAGGCCCGCGACAAGAAGGACGCAGTACAGCGCGAGCGCGAAGACAAGGCCGCTGCGGCGGCAGAGGCGGCCCAGGAAGAGCTCCGGGCCGAGCTACGATCCCTGACGCAGAAGCATAGGGACCAGCTCCGCGGCATCGAGCGCCGCGAGACGGCGCTCGCCAAGGAGCGCCGGGAGCTCGAACAGGAATTCGAGCAGCGCAGTGGCACCCTGCGCCGGAAGCTCGATAGGGCATCCTGAGGGCACAGAGAGAACAAGCCGAACGGACGCGATTCCAATCGATCCGACTCGATTCACGGGGCCCGGCGCGGCCTTCTCCCGTTTCTTCTCTGTGCCTCTGTGTCTCTGTGGTTCAACTTCTTCTCGCCACCCGCCATTTCAGACTTGACCGGATGGTCAGGTGGGCGGAAGCTTTGCGCCGCCCGGTTCTACCCGCGCGGGAGAGATCGGCCTTCGGGCCGGCGCCGAAGGAGCAACCGCCCCGGAAACTCTCAGGCAAAAGGACCGCAAGGGACTAAGGGCGCTCTGGAAAGCAGGCGGACCAACCGCCTCACCGAAGAGGAAAACTGCCGCCGATCCAGGTGATCGGTTGCGGCCAATCTTTCAGGTCCGACGACAGAGGGGGCACCGCAGCCAGGCCGCAAGGCCGGGCCGGGGTGCCGCGAGTGATCTGTTGGAGGATGTGATGATCGAATCGGCGCTGAAACGCACCCCGCTCCATAATTTGCATCTGGAGCTCGGCGCCAAGATGGTGCCCTTCGCCGGCTATGACATGCCGGTCCAATATCCCACCGGCATATTGACGGAGCATCTGCAGACCCGCGGCCAGGCGGGGCTGTTCGACGTCTCCCATATGGGCCAGCTTCGCCTGACGGCAAAGCCCGGTGGCGGGAGCCTCGCGGGCGCGCTGGAGCGGGTCGTCACCTCCGATATCGCCGGGCTTGCCCCCGGCCGCACGCGCTATGCCCTGTTCACAAATGAGTCGGGCGGGATCCTGGACGATCTGATGGTGACCAATACCGGCGATCATCTGATCCTGGTGGTGAATGCCGCCTGCAAGGAGGCCGACGAGGCACATCTTCGCGCCCATATCTCCGAGGAGGTCGAGATCGAGAATCTCGCCACCCGCGCCCTGCTGGCGCTCCAGGGTCCGGCGGCGGTCGAGGCCTTGGCGCGGCTGGTGCCCGATTGCCGGGAGATGCGCTTCATGCAGAGCGCCTTCTGGACCATCGAGGGGGCACGCTGCTTCGTCACCCGCTCGGGCTATACCGGCGAGGACGGCTTCGAGATCTCCGTGCCCGGCGATGCCGCCGAGGGTCTGGCGCGGCGCCTGCTCGCCATGGCGGAGGTGAAGCCCGTCGGCCTCGGCGCGCGGGATTCCCTGCGGCTCGAGGCGGGGCTCTGCCTCTATGGCCATGACATCGACGAGACCACGACGCCCATCGAGGCCGGCCTCGCCTGGAGCATCGGCGAGCGCCGCCGGCGCGAAGGCGGCTTTCCCGGCGCCGCCATCATCCAGCGCCAGCTCTGGGACGGGACCCATCGCCGGCGCATCGGCATCCTGCCCGAGGGCCGCCAGCCCGCGCGCGAGCATACGGAGATCCAGAACGCCGCCGGCCAGCGCGTCGGCGAGGTGACCAGCGGCGGCTTCGGCCCCAGCCTCAATGGGCCGCTGGCCATGGGCTATGCCGAGATCGCCGCCGCCGCACCCGGCCATCCGCTGACGCTGATCGTGCGCGGCAAGCCTTTGGCCGCCAAGGTCGTCCGCCTGCCCTTCGTCAAGACCAACTACAAACGCTAGCAAAGAGGAATCCCATGAGCGCGCTCAAATACACCAAAGACCATGAATGGATCCGGGTCGAGGGCGATGTCGGCACCGTCGGCATCACCCCCTATGCCCAGGAGCAGCTGGGCGATGTGGTCTTCGTCGAGCTGCCCGAGGTCGGCCGCAAGGCCGAGCAGGGCAAGGAGATCGCCGTGGTCGAATCCGTGAAGGCGGCGAGCGAGATCTTCGCCCCCGTCTCCGGCGAGGTGGTGGAATCCAACAAGGCCCTGCCCGAGCAGCCCGCCACGGTGAACAGCGACCCGCTGGGCGCCGGCTGGTTCTTCAAGCTGCGCCTCGCCGACAAGGGCCAGATCGACAAGCTGATGGACGAGGCCGCCTATAAATCCTTCTGCGAGGGCGAGCACTGATGCGCTATTTGCCGCTGACCGAGGCCGACCGGCGCGCCATGCTGGGCCGGATCGGCGTGCCCTCCGTCGAGAGCCTCTATCGCGACGTGCCGGAATTCGCCCGGCTCGCCGCCCCCGTCGATCTGCCGGCCCATCTGGGCGAGCTCGAGGTCGAGCGCGAGATCGCCGGACTGGCGGCGAAGAACCTCGGCACCTCTGCGGTGCCGAGCTTCCTGGGGGCCGGCGCCTATCGCCATCACATTCCAGCATCCGTCGATCATCTGATCCAGCGCGGCGAGTTCCTGACCTCCTACACGCCCTATCAGCCGGAGATCACCCAGGGCACGCTGCAATATCTCTTCGAGTTCCAGACCCAGATCTGCCTCATCACCGGCATGGAGGTGGCCAATGCCTCCATGTATGACGGCGCCACCGCCACGGCGGAGGCGGTGATGATGGCCAATCGCGTCACGCGCCGGCGCCGGGCGGTCGTCTCGGGCAATCTGCATCCCCACTACCGCGAGGTCATCGCGACCCATGCGCGCTTCCATGGCTTCGAGATGGAGGCCGGCGCGCCGAGCCCGCAGGAGATCGAGAATCTGGTCCCGCTGATCGGCGCCGAGACCGCCTGCGTCGTGGTCCAGAACCCCGATTTCTTCGGCCATCTGCGCGACCACGGCACGCTGGCCGAGGCCTGCCGCAAGGCGGGGGCGCTGCTGATCGTGGCCGTTACCGAGCCGGTATCCCTGGGCCTCGTCGAATCGCCCGGTGCCATGGGCGCGGATATCGTGACCGGCGAGGGCCAGCCCATCGGCAATTCGCTGGGCTTCGGCGGGCCCTATCTCGGCCTCTTCGCCTCGCGCGAGAAATATGTGCGCCAGATGCCGGGGCGCCTCGTGGGCGAGACCGCCGATGTCGAGGGCAAGCGCGGCTGGGTGCTGACCCTCTCCACCCGCGAGCAGCATATCCGGCGCGAGAAGGCGACGAGCAACATCTGCACCAACTCCGGTCTCTGCACCTTGGCCTTCACCATTCATCTGACCCTGCTGGGCGAGGCGGGATTCACCCGGCTGGCGGCGCTCAACCATGCGACGGTGGTGGGCCTGGCGGAGCGGCTGGGGAAAATCGCCGGCTGCAAGGTGATGAACGA
This sequence comes from Verrucomicrobiia bacterium, assembly GCA_035482595.1. GTDB lineage: Bacteria > Pseudomonadota > Alphaproteobacteria > Dongiales > Dongiaceae > DASXQK01. The sequence goes on along the minus strand of DATHQQ010000515.1, from coordinate 7,706 downwards.
GAGCTTCTTCAACGAGTTCACGCTGCGACTGCCGAAGCCGGCGGCTGAGGTGGTTGAACGCTTGGCCGAGCGGCGCATCCTCGCCGGCGTGCCGGTCGCCCGCCTCCATCCCAAGCGCCCCGAGCTCGCCAATCTGCTGCTGGTGGCGGCGAGCGAATGCACGACAGAGGAAGACATGGACGCGCTCGAGACCGGGCTGAAAGAGGTGCTGCGTTGAACGCGAATCCGGAGACCCATCATGGTTGAGACACCCGTTCCCCCCACCTTCACCGGCAATCGCGGCCTGATGATCGAGGAGCCGCTGATCTTCGAGCAGGGCGAGGCCGAGCGCTGCGGCGTCGATCTGCCGCCGGTGCCGCCCCATCGCGACCGGCTGGGCGGCCTCCGGCGCAAGGCGCCCATCGGCCTGCCGGGCCTGGCGGAGCCCCAGGTGGTGCGCCACTACACCCGCCTCAGCCAGAAGAACTACGCCATCGACATGGGGCTCTATCCGCTGGGCTCCTGCACCATGAAGCACAACCCGCGCCTCAACGAGAAGATGGCGCGCCTGCCGGGCCTGGCCGACCTCCATCCGATGCAGCCCGTCTCCACCGTGCAGGGGGCGCTCGAGCTCATCGACCGCGTGGCCCATTGGCTGAAGACACTGACCGGCATGCCGGCGGTCGCCATGTCGCCCGCGGCCGGCGCCCATGGCGAGCTCTGCGGGGTGATGGCGATTCGCGCCGCTCTCGAGCATCGCGGCGAGCATCGCCGGCGCATCCTGGTGCCGGATTCGGCCCACGGCACCAACCCGGCGACGGCGGCGGCCTGCGGCTTCGAGGTCGATTCGATTCCGGCCAATGACCGCGGCCGGGTCGATCTCGCGGCCTTCGATGCCAAGCTCGGCCCCGATGTCGCCGGCATCATGATCACCAATCCAAACACCTGCGGGCTGTTCGAGAACGACTTCGCCCGCATCGCCGAGGACACCCACAAGGTCGGCGGCTATGTCTATGCCGACGGGGCCAATTTCAATGCCATCGTGGGCCGCGTCCGCCCCGGCGATCTCGGCGTCGATTGCATGCATATCAACCTGCACAAGACCTTCTCGACGCCCCATGGCGGCGGCGGACCGGGCAGCGGGCCGGTCGTGCTCTCGGCGGCCTTGGCCCCCTTCGCGCCGCTCCCCTATGTGGTCCATGGGGCCGAGGGCTTCGATCTCGTGGAGCAGGACGACACCGGCAAGAGCTTCGGCCGTCTCAAGGGCTTCCACGGCCAGATGGGCATGTTCATCCGGGCGCTGGCCTATATGATGAGCCATGGTTCCGATGGGCTGCGCCAGGTCGCCGGCGATGCGGTCCTCAACGCCAATTACCTGATGGCGGCCTTGAGCGGGGATCTGAGCCCCGCCTTCGAGGGCCCCTGCATGCATGAGGCGCTGTTCGACGATAGCTTCCTCAAGGGCACCGAGGTTAGCACGCTGGATTTCGCCAAGGCGATGATCGACGAAGGCTTCCATCCCATGACCATGTACTTCCCGCTGGTGGTCCATGGCGCGCTGCTGATGGAGCCGACGGAGACCGAGAGCAAGGATTCACTCGACCAGTTCATCGGCGCGCTCCAGCATCTGGCGCGCCGCGCCAAGGCGGGCGACACCGCGCTGTTTCACGAGGCGCCGCGGCTCACCCCGCGCCGGCGGCTCGATGAGACCGCCGCGGCCCGCCGCCCGGTCCTGCGCTGGCGCCCGGCGAGTCCCTCGCCCCAGGGCCAAGCGGCGGAATAGCGGCGGGAGATAGAGTCTGGACATGCCCGAGCTTCGCATCCGGCCGGCGACACCGGCCGATATCCCCACCATCCTCGACATGGTGCGGGAGCTGGCGGTCTATGAGAACGAGCCGGTCTCCACCGTGGAGGCCAGCGAGGCCGATCTGATGCGCGACTGCTTCGGCGAGAGGGCGAATTGCGAGGTGCTGATCGGCGAGGTCGACGGCGCCATTCAGGGCTTCACCTTGTTCCTGCACAACTACTCCACCTGGCTCGGCCGGGCCGGCATGCATGTGGAGGATCTCTATGTGCGCGAGGCGGCGCGCAGAACCGGCCTCGGGCGGAAGCTGCTGGCCCATGTCGCCCGCATCGCCCGCCAGCGCAATTGCAAGCGCCTCGAGCTTTCCGTGCTGCATTGGAATCCGGCGCGAAGCTTCTATGAGAAGCTGGGCTTCCGCGAGCTCGACGAATGGCGGCCCTATCGCCTGAGCGATGAGGGCTTCGCCCGTCTCGCCGCCGAGGCGGATTTGGTGTAGGACCTCGCGCGACGGCACTTACGCCCGAGCATGGGAGAACGATCATGGATCTGGGAATTCAGGGCCGCCGCGCCATCGTCTGCGCCTCGAGCAAGGGGCTCGGGCGCGCCTGCGCCGAGGCGCTGGCCGCGGCGGGTGTCGATCTCGTTCTCAATGCGCGCAATCGCGATGTGCTGGACCGGACCGCCGAGGCGATCCGGACCGCCCATGGCGTCTCGGTGACGGCAATCGCCGCCGACATCACCACCGACGAGGGCCGCGCGGCGGTGCTCGGCGCCTGCGCCGATCCCGATATCCTGGTCAACAATGCCGGGGGGCCGCCGCCGGGCGATTTCCGCAATTGGAGCCGGGAGGATTGGCTGGCCGCCCTCGACGCCAATATGCTGACCCCCATCGAGCTCATCAAGGCGACCGTGGACGGCATGATCGCGCGCGGCTTCGGGCGCATCGTCAACATCACCTCCTCCTCGGTGAAGGCGCCCATCGAGGTGCTGGGCCTCTCCAACGGCGCCCGCTCCGGCCTCACCGGCTTCGTCGCCGGCATCGCCCGCAAGACAGTGCGCCACAATGTGACCATCAACAATCTGCTGCCGGGCTCCTTCGCCACCGACCGGCTGGAGAGCTTCATTCAGGCCACGGCCAAGGCCCGCAACCTCTCGCGCGACGCCGCGGTCAAGGCCCTGGAAGCCGAGACCCCCGCCGGCCGCTTCGGCCAGCCGCCCGAATTCGGCGCGGCTTGCGCCTTCCTCTGCTCGACCCACGCCGGCTATGTCACCGGCCAGAACTGGCTGCTCGACGGCGGGGCCTATCCGGGGACGTACTAGTAAAAAGCGGGAGACCGCGCCTCATTCGGTATTCCAACTATGCAAAGATGCAGGCTGAGACTCCGTTGTGGCGCGCGGATGATGGCAGAATCTGCCCGAACGGCGGACGCGCGGCGATCCGCCTGAATGGTGCGGCGATTGGATCGCTGTGGACGACATTCGAATCACCAACGCCGAAAAATGTGGCGAACCATTGCCGCATCGGATGCAAGGCACCCGATGAGCCATCGAGGCAATGGGAAGCGGGAGAACAAGCCATGTTGGTCGCCGAGAAGACCGCCCCCGAACAATCGTCCTTCTGGGGTGCCGAGGCATATAGGATATTGCGCGCCGATACCGAGATCGGCCGGATTGATATGCAGGCCACGCGCACGCGCCGCGGTAACGGCGTGGATGCGAAGGTTCGCCTCCGGGATCATTCCTTCGAATGCCGTGTGGACACGACGGGCCGGTCGTGGCAGCACGGCATTTTTTCGCGATGGCTGATGTCTGCGGGCGATGTCGTGGTGCACAGCGCAGTTTTCGACGGCAGGATGACATATCGAATCTGCGGAGACAGCCGGCTTCATATGCGCCGCAAGGGATACTTCCGCAGCACTTTCGTGATCGTAGGCGAACCCGATCAGGCAGTCGTGGGAGACGTTCATTGGATCAGAGGCGGCCACGCCGGGCTTGATTCGAGCATTGAGCTTCCGGAGAGTCTCGCCGTTTTTCTTCTCTGGATATACGTCGAAATCGACTACCGCGCGTCGTCCTCACTATAGCGGTTCGTGCAGACGGGAGCCTGGCCTCCCCTTACCCTCACGGGCAGGGCTTCGTTGGGTCGCCACTGTCGCAGACCGCCACCTGATCGAAGAACTTCTGCCAGGCCGCCAGCGTGGCGCGATCGAAGGGCGGTTTGAGGGGATTGAAGGGAGCCACCCTGAGGGCGCGCTGGACGAGATAGAAATTCGCCTTGCCGCTGATCGCCTGAAAATAGGTGATCTCGCCCTTGCCCGTCTCCTTGACCTTGCCGCAATAGGCGATCCAGCGCGCGGCCGGCAGGCCGCTGGTGGTGCCGCGGCCGAGACCATCGACATGGAAGGCCTCGCAATTGACCTTGAAGCCGTCGCTCACCTTCTGCTGCAGGGCGTCGGGACTGCTGCCGCCGCGGCCGTGGAAGACCTCGACATTGATCATCTCCGACCAGGAATCGACGCTCTGCCCCGGGGGTACATATTCGACCATGTTGATGCCATTGCCCTGGGCGCCATAGGCCTTGACCCAGCCGGCGGGCATCGGCGGCACAAGCAGATTCTCGCCCTGCATGGCGGCCTCGGCCGCGAGAGGGAGCAGGGCGAGGAGCGGGAGAAGGGCAACAAGCCGGCGCATGCTTCTCTTCATGCTGAAGACGGAGGGCGCTGGCAAGGACCGCGTGCCCTCTCCCCCCCGTCGTCATTCCGGCGAATGCCGGAATCCAGGGCCACATGATCAGCAGCTTGCCGCACGCCCCTGGATCCCGGCTTTCGCCGGGATGACGGATGAGTGAGCGAGCGACCTGGCGACGATAGGGCGTGTTCTTAGTAAGCGAACTCCGCGAAGACCGGATCGACGGAGCCCTTCCACCGGCCGTTGTAGAGCTCGAGCTTCTCCTGGGCCGGGGTCACGCCGGAATCGGCGATGCGGTGGAGGGCGTTGAGGAAATGGCTCTCGTCGCCGCCCATGCGGTCGAGCTTGCGGCGCCGGGTCAACCCGTCGCCGGCGATGCGGAGCAGGTCGCGCGACCAGTCGCGGAGCTTCCGGCCGCGGAAGACGGCCTCCAGCGCCAGCCGCGGCACCTCGCGGCGCAGCGCCTCCAGCTCCTCCACCGTCCAGCCCTTCACCACATCGGAGGCTGCATCCAGCGCCTGGCGGTCGTAGAGAAGCCCGACCCAGAAGGCGGGCAACGCGCAGAGCCGGTCCCAGGGCCCGCCGTCGGCGCCGCGCATCTCCAGGAAGCGCTTGAGGCGCACCTCGGGAAAGGCGGTGGTCATGTGATTGACCCAATCGCCCATGCTCGGGATCTCGCCCGGCAGTGCGGGCAGCTTTCCCACCATGAAATCGCGGAAGGACTGGCCGGTGGTGTCGAGGTAATGCCCGTCGCGGTAGACGAAATACATCGGCACGTCGAGCATGTAGTCGACATAGCGCTCGAAGCCCATGCCGGGCTCGAAGGCGAAGGGCAGCATGCCGGTGCGGTCGGGATCCGTATCGGTCCAGATATGGGCGCGATAGCTTTGATAGCCGTTGGGCTTGCCCTCGGTGAAGGGCGAATCGGCGAAGAGCGCGGTGGCGAGCGGCTGTAGCGCCAAACTGACGCGGAGTTTGCGCACCATATCCGCTTCGCTCTCGAAATCGAGATTCACCTGCACCGTGCAGGTGCGCAGCATCATGTCGAGGCCGAGCTTGCCGCGGCGCAGCATCTGATCGCGCATGATCTTGTAGCGGCCCTTGGGCATCCAGGGCACTTCGTCGCGCGTCGATTTTGGATCGAAGCCCATGCCCAGCATGCCGATGCCGAGCTCGTTGCCGACTTCCTTCACCTGCTTCAGATGGGTCTGCACCTCGTCGCAGGTCTGATGGATCGTCTCGACGGGAGCGCCGGACAGCTCGAACTGCCCGCCGGGCTCCAGCGTGATGTTGCAGGCCCCACAGGTGAGCGCGATGACATTGCCGTCCTCTTCCACCGGCTCCCAGCCGAAGCGCTGCAGGCCCCGGAGCAGCGCGCCGATGCCCTTCGGCCCCTCATAGGGCATGCGGCGAAGGGTCTCCAGATCGAAGCCGAATTTCTCATGCTCCGTTCCGATGCGCCATTTCTCGGGCGGCTTGTTTCCCTGCTCGATATATTCCACCAGCTGGTGCTTGCCGGTGATCGGTTCGCCGCGCGACTTGGGAGGAGCCGACATCTCTGGGCCAACCTTTCAGATTGCGGGAATCGCCGAAAGAATCACCTTGCCGGCGGGCGTTCCCGGCCATCGCCGAGAAGCGCCTGCCAGCAGGCAAGGGCCGCGATCGCAGCCGTATCGGCCCGGAGCACGCGAGGCCCCAGGCCGACGGGCGTAACAAATGGCAGTTTGCGCAGATGGTCAAGCTCGCTGGATGCAAAGCCGCCCTCCGGCCCGGTCATGACGGCATAAGCCGCGTCGCGCGGCAGCCCGGCCAGGGCCTCGGCGATGGGGGCGGCGGCGCCGGCCTCGGCGCAGAGGATGATGCGGCGCGCCACCGGCCAGCTCTCGAGAAGCTCGCTCAGCCGCTTGGGCTCGGCCACCTCCGGCAGATCGAGACGCTCGGTCTGCTCCGCAGCCTCCAGGACATGGGCGGCCAGCCGCTCGATATTGACCCGGGTGACGGCGGTGTGCTGGGTGAAGATCGGCTGCAGCCGGCGGCAGCCGAGCTCCGTCGCCTTCTCGGCCAGGAGATCGATGCGCTCGCGCTTCAGCGGCGCGAAGACGAGCCAGAGATCCGGGCCCAGGCGCTGGGCGACCGTCTGGCGCTGGACGGATAGAAGCGTGCCGCTCTTGGCGAGCGCCTCGATCTCGGCCTGCCATTCGCCGTCGCGGCCATTGAAGAGCAGCACCGAGGCGCCCTTCTCCCGCCGCAGCACATTGCGAAGGTAATGGCCGCGCGCCGAATCCAGCGCGATCGCCGCACCGGCTGCCAGGGGCGCATCCACATAGAGGCGCGGAATCATCCCGTCGGTTTCCGTCCCAGCATCCATCCCGTTCGACCAACCGCGGTTCAGTTGGCCCGATTCAATTGGCTATCGATCGCGCGGCGGTCCTAAACTAATCCGCCGCGTGATACAAGCCGAGGGAGAATGGCAAGCGCCCACCCGAGCCGCAGTTTCACTGACATCCGCCGGGACGACTGGGTCGATCGTCTGGTTCCCGCGGGCGTCAGGCCCTATTGCCGGCTGGCCCGGCTCGACCGGCCGATCGGAAGCTGGCTGCTACTCTTTCCCGGCTGGTGGTCCATCGCGCTGGCCGCCCCGCCCGGCGAGGGGCCGAGCCTCAGCCTGCTGTTCCTCTTCGCCGTCGGCGCCGTCGTGATGCGCGGCGCCGGCTGCACCATCAACGACATGGCCGATCGCGACTTCGACCGGCGGGTGACGCGCACCGCCGGCCGGCCCATCGCCAGCGGCGCGATCTCCATGAAGCGCGCGCTCGTCTTCCTCGCGCTGCAGCTCCTGATCGGGCTCGTCATCCTGCTGCAACTATCGCCGCTGGCGATCGTGCTCGGCGTCGCCTCGCTGGCGCTGATCGTCACTTATCCCTTCATGAAGCGCATCACCTATTGGCCCCAGGCCTTTCTCGGCCTCACCTTCAACTGGGGGGCGCTTCTGGGCTATGCGGCGGTGAGGGATCGGCTCGATGCCGCACCTCTGCTGCTCTATGCGGCGGGCATCGCCTGGACCTTGGTCTACGACACGATCTATGCCCATCAGGACAAGGAGGACGACGCCCTCATCGGCGTGCGCTCCACGGCGTTGAAATTCGGCGCGGCGAGCCGAAGCTGGCTGGTTTTCTTCGCCGTCGCGATGCTGCTGCTGCTCGCCGCCATGATCCAGATCGCGGGCCTCGGCGTC
>DATHQQ010000514.1:0-2826 GCA_035482595.1 Verrucomicrobiia bacterium | reverse complement strand
ACGCCCTACAAGCCCGTCGGCTGCGAGAAATGCCGCGGGACGGGCTTCAGCGGCCGGACCACGATCTCGGAGGTCATGGCCATGAGCGAGGGGCTGCGCCAGGTGATCCTGACCCATGCCGAATCCCGCTCGATCCGCGATCTGGCCGTGCGCGAGGGCATGCTGACCATGCTGGGCCATGGGGTGGAGAAGATCGCCGCCGGCATGACGACCTTGGACGAGGTGCTGCGCGCCACCACGGATGCGTGAGCCGAACGCCGGATAAGCCCGGGGGCCGGGTAAGCGGCAAGCTTTGCCGCCCCAGTGCCGCGGGCTATGCTGCCCCGGCAAAGCGAAATCGGGGGACGGGCCGGAGGATGCCCAAGTTCAGATGAATGCCTAAGTTCAGATACAAGGCGGTGAAGAATTCGGGCGAGATCGTGGTCGATACGCTGGAGGCCGTCTCGCGCGCCGCCGCCATCGAGACGATCCGGGCGGGAGACCTGTTTCCCATCTCCGTGACCGCCGACCGCTGGTTCAACCCGCGGCTCGACTGGCGCCGCTCGGGCGGGCGCAAGAAGCCGCTCGCGAGCAAGGATCTGCTGGAGTTCACCCGCGAGCTCGCGACGCTGCTGCGTTCCAGCATCCAGCTCGACCGGGCGCTGCGCATGATCGCCGAGATGACGGAGGATGCGCCCCGCAAGAACTTCGTGCAGTCGCTCCACGCCGCCGTCCGCAAGGGCTCGAGCCTGGCCGATGCCATGGCGGCCCAGGCCGGCGTGCCACCCTATTGCGCCGGCCTCATCAAGGCCGGCGAGAGCAACGGCAATCTGAGCGAGGCGCTCGACCGGCTGGTGAAGCATCTCGAGCAATCCGCCAAGCTCGCCGACGACCTCCGTTCGGCCCTCTACTATCCGGTCTTCGTGATCCTGGTCTCCGTGGCGACCATGGTCATGATGCTGCTGGTGGTGGTGCCGGAGTTCAAATCCCTGTTCGACAGCGGCACAGCACCTCCCCTGGAGCTCCGGATTCTCTTCGGGGCCTCGGAGCTCATCGCCAATTGGGGCTGGCTGCTGCTGCTGGGGGTGGCACTTCTCGTGGTGGCCGCCCGCGGCTTCGGCCTGTCCCGGGCCCAGCGCGAGATCTGGCATCGCCTGATCCGGCGCATTCCGATCGTGGGCGGGCTGGTCGATCGCGTCGAGGGTGCCCGCTTCTGCCGCACCCTGGGCACGCTGCACGCCAGCGGCATGCCCATGCTGCAGGGCCTGTCCATCGCCGCGGCCGCCATCTCCAACCGCGACATCGCCCAGCGCGTCGATCTGGTCATTCCACGGGTGCGGCGCGGCGAGGGGCTCTCGGCCTCGATCCAGCAGGCCGGGGTGCTGTCGCGCCTCGGGGATCAGATGCTGCGCATCGGCGAGGAGAGCGGCCAGCTCGAATCCATGCTGCTGCGCCTGGCCGACATCTATGACGACGAGGTGCGGCTGCGCCTGGCGCGGCTGGAAGCAATCCTCGTGCCGGCCGTCACCATCGGCATCGGCCTCTTCGTCGGCGGCATCGTGACCATCATGCTGACGGCGATCCTCAGCAGCTACGATCTGGCGACCACATGAAGGCGAATATGCAAACAGTAGAAGCGAGCCCGCGGCGATCGAACCAGGCGTCCCGCCGTCCCGAGCCCTGTCCCTCCCGGCCCCGTCCCAGCCGGCCCCGCCCCTCCGAGCAAGGCTATACCCTGGTGGAGCTCCTGGTCGTGCTGGCGATCCTGGGCCTGCTGATCGCCATCGCAGCGCCGCGCCTGATCCATCATCTCAGCGCCGCGCGGGTGCAGACGGCGCATATCCAGATGCAGCAGCTGGGCTCCATCCTCGACATCTACAAGCTGGATACCGGACACTACCCCACTCAGCAGGCCGGGCTCTCGGCGCTGGCGGTTGCGCCAGCGGGCACCCAGAACTGGAACGGGCCTTATCTCAAGAACAAGGATTCGCTGACCGATCCCTGGGGAAATCCCTATCAGTACAAATTCCCCGGCAGCCATGGCGACTACGACCTCTATTCCTTCGGCGCCGACGGGCGCGAGGGCGGCGATGGCGAAAACAGTGACATCACCAGCTGGCAGCAGTGAGCGTCGCGCCGGATACACCCTGATCGAGCTGCTGGTGGTGCTGCTGATCATCGGCGCCGTGCTCAGCCTGGCGCTGCCGCGCCTCGACAGCGTCCTGCCGCAATTGAAGCTGAAGCAGACGGCACGCGAGGTCGTGCTGGCGCTGCGCGCGGCGCAACGCCAGGCCATCCAGGGCGGGCGGCCGACGACGGTCGAGCTCGATCTCGCCCATCGCCGGCTGCTCGAGCCCGACGGGCGCTTCGTGCCGCTCGATCCACGCTTCAGCCTGCGGCTGACATCGGCGCTCCCGGGGGACGAGGAAACGCCGCCGGGCCGGATCGATTTCTTCCCCGACGGCACCTCGACGGGCGGCCGGCTGCGGCTCGGCTATGGCGGGCGGGCCTATGAGGTCACCGTCGATTGGGCGCTGGGCCGCGCGGTCCTCCAATGACGAGAGCGATGCGGCCAGCCGAAGGTCACTCATCGACGCCGGGTTTCACTCTGATCGAGATCCTGGTGGCCCTGGCGATCCTGGCGGTGATCCTGGCGGTCTTCGCCCAGGTGCTGTCCGGCAGTGTCCTGTCCTCGCGGCGGATCGATGCGGAGACGCAGGCGCTGCTCGTCGCCCGTTCCACCATGGAGCGGATCGGGCGCGATCTGCCCCTGCAGCCCGGCGCCACGAGCGGCAAGCTCGCCGGCGGCGGCCGCTGGTCCTTGCGCATCAGCCCGGCGACGGTCGC
>DATHQQ010000513.1:0-2205 GCA_035482595.1 Verrucomicrobiia bacterium | reverse complement strand
TTTCAGGCGAAGCCAGGCTGATGCTAGGATCGCGGGACGGCCGGACGGTGGCCGTTCCCCTGGGGAGGATGGATATGGCGGAGACAGAAGCGGTAGAGGGTGCGCGCACGGGCCGTGCCCGGGGCGGGCGCCAGGCGCGCCAGGCCCAGCGCTCCGGCGCCGGCGGCGCGCCCATCGTCATCCCCGGCATCCGCCGCGCCATCCCGACCTATGACCTGATGAGCGAGGAGGGGCTGCAGCGCATCGAGGCGGCGGTCGATACCCTGCTGCAGGAGGTGGGGCTCGATTTCCGCGGCGACGATCGCTGCCTCGAGCTCTGGCGCGAGGCCGGCGCCGATGTCCAGGGCGAGCGGGTGCGCTTCGCCCCCGGGCTGGTGCAGAGCCTCCTCAAGACCGTGCCCGCCAGCTTCACCCATCACGCCCGCAATCCGGCGCGCTCGGTCAAGATCGGCGGCAACGATCTGGTCTTCTCCCCCGCCTATGGCTCGCCCTTCGTCCACGATATCGACAACGGCCGGCGCTACGGCTCCCTCGAGCATTTCCAGAATTTCGTCAAGCTCGCCTATGCCTCCCCCTGGATGCATCACTCCGGCGGCACGGTCTGCGAACCCGTCGACGTGCCGGTGAACAAGCGCCATATGGACATGGTCTATTCCCATATCCGCTATTCCGACAAACCCTTCATGGGCTCGGTGACGTCGGAGGAGCGGGCCGAGGATTCCATCGCCATGGCCCGGCTCGTCTTCGGCGATGCGTTCGTCGAAAAGAACTGCGTCATCATGGGCAACATCAACGTCAACTCGCCGCTGGTCTATGACGGCACCATGACCAAGGCGCTGCGCGCCTATGCCCGGGCCAATCAATGCACCGTGGTCGTGCCCTTCATCCTGGGCGGCGCCATGGGACCGGTGACGACCGCGGGCGCCATCGCCCAATCCATGGCGGAGGCCATGGTGGGGGTGGCCCTCACCCAGCTCGAGCGGCCGGGTTCGCCAGCGATCCTGGGGAATTTCCTGAGTTCCATGTCGCTGCGCTCCGGCTCGCCCACTTTCGGCACCCCGGAACCCGCTTTGGGATCGCTGGTGATCGGCCAGCTGACGCGGCGGCTGAACCTTCCGCTGCGCTGCTCCGGCGCCTTCACCACCTCCAAGCTCCCCGACAGCCAGGCGATGATGGAAAGCGCGGTCTCGATGCAGGCGGCCATCCTCTGCGGGGCGCATTTCATCCTGCATTCCGCCGGCTGGCTCGAGGGCGGGCTTGCCATGGGCTATGAGAAATTCGTCCTCGATGCCGATTTCTGCGGCGCGCTCCACACCTATCTCGCCGGCATCCCGCTGGACGACAATGCTCTCGCGCTGGATTCCTTCCGCGAGGTCGGGCCCGGCAAGCATTTCTTCGGCTGCGCCCATACGCTGAGGAACTACGAGACCGCCTTCTGGGATTCTGGCACCGCCGACAACACCTCCTTCGAGCAATGGCGCGACGCCGGGGAGAAGGATGCGATGCGCCGCGCCAACGAGAAATGGCGAGCCATGCTGCGGACTTATGAGGCCCCACCCCTCGACCCCGCCATCGATGAGGCGCTGCAGGCCTTCATGACCGAGAAGAAGCAGTCGCGCCCGGACATGTGGCACTGACCAATCATCGTCATTCCCGCGAAAGCGGGAATCCAGGGCAACAAGCGAAATACCTAGCGTGTGGTCCTGGATTCCCGCTTTCGCGGGAATGACGGAAGAAGCAAGAAGGATCGAAGATGGCGGACCTCCCCACCCATGCGAAGGCGGTCGTGATCGGCGGCGGAGTCGTCGGCTGCAGCGTGCTCTATCACCTGGCCAAGCTGGGCTGGAAGGATGTGGCGCTGCTGGAGCGTTCCGAGCTCACCTCCGGCTCCTCCTGGCATGCGGCGGGCATGATCCACACCATCAATGCCGATCCCAATATCGCCCGGCTCCAGGAATACACCATCAACCTCTATCGCGAGATCGAGGAGATCTCGGGCCAGTCCTGCGGAATCCATCGGCCCGGCGGCATCTATCTGGCCTCGACGCCGGAGCGCTTGGACTATCTGAAGCAGGAGCGCGCCAAGGCCCGCTATATGGGGCTGGAGACCGCCTTCATCTCCCTCGAGGAAGCCAAAGAGCTGAACCCCCTCATCGATCCCAGCAAATATCTGGGCGCGCTGTTCGAGCCCGTCGACGGCCATGT
>DATHQQ010000512.1:0-8197 GCA_035482595.1 Verrucomicrobiia bacterium | reverse complement strand
CGAGCTCGGCCGCGCCGGTGACGGTGCGGCGGACCGCTTCGGCCCCGCGCTTGTGGCCAGCGACCCGGGGCAGCCCGCGCGCCTTCGCCCAACGGCCATTGCCATCCATGATGATGGCGACATGAACGGGCGGCTTGGGTTCGGCACTGGCAGGCAGAGCTTCCATGGCCTCAGACCTGAAGGATCTCCTTCTCCTTCTGCGCCAGCGCCTCGTCGACCTTCCTGATATGGTCGTCGGTCAGCTTCTGGACCTCGTCCGTATGGCGCCGGTGCTCGTCCTCGGAGATCTTGCCGTCCTTCTCCATCTTTTTCAGCGTTTCCATGCCGTCGCGCCGGACATTGCGCACCGCCACCCTGCCGTGCTCGGCATATTTATGGGCGATTTTGGTCATCTCCTGACGCCGCTCCTGGCTCAGCTCCGGAATGGGCAGGCGCACCAGCTGGCCGTCGGACTGGGGATTGACGCCGAGATTGGCTTCGCGGATCGCCTTCTCGACAGGGGTGACCAGGCTGCGGTCCCAGACCTGGACGGTGATCATCCGGGGCTCGGGAACGCTGACGGTGCCTACCTGGTTCAGCGGCATGTCGCCGCCATAGGCCTTGACCATCACCGTATCCAGCAGGTGGGCCGAGGCCCGTCCCGTGCGCAGGCCCCCGAACTCCCGGCGAAGCGCCTCGAGGGCGCCGTCCATCCGGCGTCTCAATTCGTTCATCAGCTCGTTTGGCATGGCGTTCGCTCTCCCTCTCAGTCGGAGATTATCGTGTACTTGCCCTTGCCGGTCAGCACCTCCGCCAGACCGCCCGGCTTGTTGATGGAGAATACCAGGATGGGGATGCGATTCTCACGTGCCAAGGAGACCGCTGCCGCATCCATGACCTTGAGGTCGCGCGAGAGCACCTCGAGATGGGTCAGCTTCTGGAAGCGCTCGGCCTTGGGATCCTTCATCGGATCGGCGTTGTAGACGCCGTCGACCTTGGTGCCCTTCATGATCGCCTGGCAGCCCATCTCGGAGGCGCGCAGCGCCGCGGCCGTATCGGTGGTGAAGAAGGGATTGCCGGTACCCGCGGCGAAGATGACGACGCGGCCCTTCTCCAGATGGCGCTGGGCCCGGCGGCGGATATAGGGCTCGCAGACCGTGGCCATGGGAATGGCGGATTGCACGCGGGTCTGGACGCCCAGCTGCTCAAGGGCGTTCTGCATGGCCAGCGCGTTGATCACGGTGGCCAGCATGCCCATGTAGTCGGCCGAGGCGCGCTGCATGCCCTGGGCGGCGCCGGCGATGCCGCGGAAGATGTTCCCGCCGCCGATGACGAGGCAGAGCTCCGCGCCATGGGTCACGGCCGTCTTGACCTCGCCGGCGATGCGATTGACCGTATCGGGATCGAGACCGAACTCCCGGTGGCCCATCAGCGCTTCGCCCGAGATCTTCAGCAGGACCCGCGTGTAGAGCAGGTTGGCCATCGTCCGACGCTCCCGAGAGACCAGATCCCCCGAACAACCGATCATACTCCGCGGTGCCGGCCCCTGCCCCCGCCGCACCCGTCCGCGAGGCGGATTTAGCTCCCGAGCTGGGCCGCGACCTCCGCGGCGAAGTCCTTCTGCTCGCGCTGGATGCCCTCGCCCAGCACCATGCGATGGAAGCCCGTAACCGCGATCGGGGCGCCGGCCTCCTTCGCCGCGGCCGCGACGGCTGCCTTCACCCGGCTCTCGCCGTCGATGACATAGACCTGCTCGAGCAGCACGACCTCCTCGTAGTACTTGCGCAACCGTCCCTCGACCATCTTGGCGATGATCTCCTCCGCCTTGCCCGAGGTGCGGGCCTGCTCGGCCAGCACGTTGCGCTCGCGCTCCAGCGCCGCCGGATCGACCGAGCTGATGTCGAGGGACTGGGGATTGGCCGCGGCGACATGCATGGCGAGCTGCTTGCCGAAGGCGGCGAGCTTGCCGGCGTCTCCGGTCGATTCCAGCCCGATCAGCACGCCGATCTTGCCCAGGCCCGGCGCCTGGCTGTTGTGGACATAGCCGACGACCACGCCCGAGCCCACCTTGAGCTTGGCCATCCGGCGCAAGGTCATGTTCTCGCCGATGGTGGCGATGAGCTGGGTCATGGCCTCGGCCACGCTCTTGCCCTCGCTGCCATAGGGAGCGGCGGCGAGCGCATCGATGTCACCGGCGTCCAGCGCCTGACGCGCGACCTGGCGCACGAAGCCCTGGAACTGCTCGTTGCGAGCGACGAAATCAGTCTCGGCATTGACCTCGACGAGCGCGCCGCGCGTGCCCTCGACGGCAAGGCCGATCAGCCCCTCGGCAGCGACGCGGCCGGCCTTCTTGGCAGCAGCGGCAAGGCCCTTCTTGCGCAGCCAATCGAAAGCGCCTTCAAGATCGCCCTGCGTCTCGCCCAGCGCCTTCTTGCAATCCATCATGCCAGCCCCGGTCTTTTCCCGAAGCTCCTTGACCAGCGCCGCGGTGATCTCGGCCATGACGTCGATTCTCCCGTATCCTCGTGTGGGTGGTGGGCCGCCGCCGGAGCGGCGGCCCGATAGATTAGGCCCGTTCGATCAAGCTCTCTAGATCAAGCCTGGGCGGCCGGGGCTTCCCCGCCGACGGCTTCCGCCGGGGGCAGCTGCTCGGCCGGCAACTCCGCCGCCTCGCCGATATCGGCGCCGGTGGCGATGGCTTCCTGCTGCAGCCCGTCCAGCACCGCCGCCGAGACCAGATCGCAATAGGTGGCGATGGCGCGGATGGCGTCGTCATTGCCCGGGATCGGATAGGCGATCCCCTGGGGATTGCTGTTGCTGTCGACGACGGCGACGACCGGAATGCCCAGCTTCAAGGCTTCCGCCACCGCGATCGACTCCTTGTTGGTGTCGATCACGAAGAGGATGTCGGGCTGACCGCCCATCTCCTTGATGCCGCCCAGCGCTCGCTCGAGCTTGTCTCGCTCGCGCGTCATCTGCAGCGTTTCCTTCTTGGTGAGGCCCGTGTTGGCCTCCGCAAGCCGGGAGTCGAGATCCTTCAGCCGCTTGATCGAATTGGAGATCGTCTTCCAGTTCGACAGCATGCCGCCGAGCCAGCGGTGGTTCACGTAGTACTGGCCGCAGCGCTTGGCCGTCTCGGCGATCTTGTCGCTGGCCTGGCGCTTGGTGCCGACGAAGAGCACGCGCCCGCCGCCGCTGACCACGTCGCGCACCGCCTGCAGCCCCTGCTGCAGGAGCGGCACCGTCTGCTCGAGATCGAGGATATGCACGCCGTTGCGCACGCCGAAGATGAAGGGTGCCATCTTCGGGTTCCAGCGGCGGGTGTGATGTCCGAAATGCACGCCAGCTTCCAGGAGCTGGCGCATGGTGAACTCTGGCATCGCCATGTGATAACGTCCTTTTCCGGTTAGGCCTCCGCGGGAATTGGTCCGTCGTCCCCGGAGGATTCCGAGGGCGCGAACACCGGAGCGACCGACCGGGATTTCTCCCCGGCGGGCCGCGGCCCCGCGTGCGGTTTCAAACGGGCGTGGTCTTAGCTGCCTAACTGGGCAAAGGCAAGTGTTTTTTCAACGGCTTAGGACGCCTGGGCGTAAGGGCCGGGGCGTAACACCGGGGCGCCGCTAGACATCCTGGACGTCGACGATGCCGGGGATGGCCTTGATCGCCCCCCGGGTCGCCGGCGTGATCGCCCAGCCCCCGGGCACCGCCACCTCGCATTCCCGCCCGCGCTCCAGCTCCAGCACCAGCCTGAGGCGCCCTTTGCCCCGGCCGCAGCGCTCCATGATCTGCTTCAGGCTGGGGATCGGTCCGCTGTCGCTGAGATAGACCTTGAGCCCGGCGCTGGTCTGGGCCGCGGCCGCCTCCAGCCCCTGGATGGCCTGGGCCGTCAGCCGGACATTGTCGGGCTCCAGGCGGACATCGACTGTGAGCAGCACCGGCGTCCCGGGCTCCAGCAGCTCGCGATGGGCGGCCAGGGTCTCGGAGAAAACCACGACCTCATACATGCCGCTGGCGTCGGAGAGCTGGACGAAGGCGAAGCGCGAGCCCTTGGCGGAGGTCCGCTCCTGGCGCCCGGTCACGATGCCGGCGAGCTTGGCCCGCATGGTTGGCCGGCCCGCGATCCAGCCGGGCAAATCGGCATAGCTCACGACATCGAGGCGCTTCAGCGTGCTGCCGAAGCTGTCCAGGGGATGGGCCGAGAGATAGAAGCCGATGGCCTCGAACTCATGGCGCAGCTTCTCCATGGGCGGCCAGTCCGGCGTCGCCGGCAGGCTGAGGCGGTCTGGCTCGGCGAGCGCACCACCGAAGAGGCTCACCTGCTGGCTCGCCCGGTCGTTGGCGGCGGCCCCTGCCTGGCGCAGCAGCATCTCCGCCGCCTGAAAGGTCTGGTGACGGTTGGGATTGATCCCGTCGAAGGCGCCGGCGGCGATCAGATTCTCCAGCGCCCGCTTGTTGAGCGCCTTGGGATCGCAGCGCCGGGCGAAATCGGCCAGGCTCTTGAAGGCGCCGCCCGGTTGCCGCGAGGCGACGATCCCCTCGGCAGCCCCCTGCCCGACATTGCGCACGGCCGCCAGGGCATAGCGCACGGCCAGCTGGCCGTCGGCATCAGCCTCGACGCCGAAGAGCGCCTCCGACCGGTTGATGTCGGGCGCCAGCAGGCGGATCTTCAACCGCCCCAGCTCCTGGCGGAAGAGGCCAAGCTTGTCTGTGTTGTTGATGTCGAAGGTCATCGAGGCGGCGAAGAACTCGACCGGGTGGTTGGCCTTGAACCAGGCCGTCTGATAGGCGATCAGCGCATAGGGCGCCGAGTGGCATTTGTTGAAGCCGTAGCCGGCGAATTTATTGACCTTCTCGAAAATCCCAACCGCCTGCGATCCGTCCACGCCGCGGGCGACCGCGCCATCGACGAAATCCTTGCGCTGGGCCTCCATCTCTTCCTTGATCTTCTTGCCCATGGCGCGGCGCAGCAGATCGGCCCCGCCCAGCGTATAGCCGGAGAGGGTCTGGGCGATCTGCATCACCTGCTCCTGATAGACCATGATCCCGAAGGTCTCCTTCAGGATCGGCTCCAAAGCGGGGTGAAGATAGTCGACGGGCTCCGTGCCGTTCTTGACGTTGATGTATTTCGGGATGTCGTCCATCGGGCCCGGGCGGTAGAGGGCGACGAGGGCGATGATGTCCTCGAACCGGTCGGGCTTCATCTTGCGCAGCACGTCGCGCATGCCCGAGCTTTCCAGCTGGAACACCCCCGTCGAATCGCCGTGACTCAGCATGGCGAAGGTCTTGGGATCGTCGAGCGGTATGCGCGCCAGATCGACGTCGATGCCCCGCCGGCGGACCAGCTTTTCCGCCTGGGTCAGCACCGTCAGGGTCTTGAGGCCGAGGAAGTCCAGCTTCACCAGCCCGGCCTGCTCGACATCTTTCATGTTGAATTGGGTGACGGGCATGTCGGAGCGCGGATCGCGGTAGAGCGGGACCAGCTCCTCCAGCGCCCGGTCGCCGATCACCACCCCCGCCGCATGGGTCGAGGCGTGTCGGTAGAGCCCCTCGAGCTTACGGGCGATGTCGAAGAGCCGGGCCACGGCCGGATCCTCGGCGATGGCCGCGCGCAGCTGCGACTCCCCCTCGACCGCCTGGGCCAGGCTGACGGGATTGGCCGGGTTGTTGGGCACCAGCTTGCAGAGCCGGTCGATCTGCCCATAGGGCATCTCCAGCACACGGCCGACATCCCGCAGCGCCGCACGCGCCTGCAGCTTGCCGAAGGTGATGATCTGGGCGACCCGGTCGCGGCCGTATTTCTGCTGCACATAGCGGATCACCTCGTCGCGCCGCTCCTGGCAGAAATCGACGTCGAAGTCCGGCATCGAGACGCGCTCCGGATTGAGGAAGCGCTCGAACAGCAGGCCCCAGCGCAAGGGGTCCAGATCGGTGATGGTGAGGCCCCAGGCCACGACCGAGCCGGCGCCCGAGCCGCGCCCCGGCCCGACGGGGATGCCCTGGGCCTTGGCCCAGCCGATGAAATCCGCGACGATCAGGAAATAGCCGGCGAAGCCCATCTGGATGATGACGCCGAGCTCATATTCCATGCGCTCGCGATAGGGCTTCCGCTCGGCCTCCGTCAGGGCCTCCAGCCGGCGTTCCAGCCCCAGCACGGCCTGGCGGCGGAGCTCCTCGGGCTCGCCGAGCCCGCTCTCGGACCGGAAGGGCGGCAGGATCGGCTTGCGCGGCCCCGGCATATAGGCGCAGCGCTGGGCCACAACGATGGTGTTGTCGACCGCCTCTGGCAGATCGGCGAAGAGGGCGCGCATCTCGGCCGCGCTCTTGAATCGATGCTCGGGCGTGACGCGCCGGCGCTTCTCCTGGCTGATCGGCGAGCCTTCGGCGATGCAGAGCAGAACGTCATGGGCCGCATGCATCGATTCATCGGCGAAGAAAACTTCGTTCGTGGCGATGAGCGGCAGATCCCGCGCATAGGCGAGATCCAGAAGCCGGCCCTCGATCAGCCGCTCGGATGCCAGCCCATGACGCATGAGCTCGATATAGAGACGGCCGGGAAACAGTCGCTCGAGCTCGGCCAGTGCGGCAGCGGCGGCCTCGTCCTGGCCCTCCCCCAGCAGCCGGCCGACGCGCCCATGGGGTCCGCCGGTGAAGGCGATCAGCCCCTCGGTCATGCCCTCCAGGGCCGCCAGCGGCAGCTGCGGCGCTTCCCCCGGCTCGCCCTCCAGGAAGGATTTGCTCACCAGCCGCAGCAGATTGCGATAGCCGGTCTCGCTCTGCACGAGCAGGACGAGCTGGTCGGGCGGCGGCTTCAGCCCCGGGCGCTGAGGCCCCTCCCCCGTCTCGCGCCGCAGACCCACCTGGCACGCGATGATGGGCTGCACGCCGGCTTCCGAGGCCACCTGGGCGAATTGGAAGGCGCCGAACAAATTGCCGCTGTCGGCCACCGCCACGGCGGGCATGGCGTGGCGCTTGCAGAGCTCCACCAGCTGCTTGATCTTGATGGCGCCCTCGGACAGCGAATAGGCCGAGTGGACGCGGAGGTGGACGAAATCGGCGTGGGACATCGTCAGCGGATTATCCTCGTCGGCCGATGATTCGTCACGCTCGGAGAATCAGGGAACCTTCGTCAGGCCTCGACGAGCCTGCCGTCATCCAGCGCAAGGATACGGTCCATCTGATCGGCGAGCGCCAGATTGTGGGTCGCCACCAGGGCGCCGAGGCCCACGGCGCGCACGAGCTTGACGAGCATCGAGAAGACGCCGTCCGCCGTGGTGTGATCGAGATTGCCCGTGGGCTCGTCGGCCAGCAGCAGGGCCGGTCCGTTGGCGAGGGCGCGCGCCATGGCGACGCGCTGCTGCTCGCCACCCGAGAGCTGGGCCGGGCGATGCTCCGCCCGCTGGCTGAGCCCCACCATGGCCAGCAGCTCGAGCGCCCGGCCGCGGGCCTTGCCGCGCGAGAGCCCGGCAATCATCTGCGGCAGGATGACGTTCTCCACCGCCGAGAACTCGGGCAAGAGGTGGTGGTACTGATAGACGAAGCCGATGGCGGTGCGGCGCAGCTCGGTGCGCCTGGCGTCGGAGAGCCGTCCGGCGGGCTCTCCCTTGATCAGGATCTCGCCGGAGGTCGGCGGCTCCAGCAGGCCGCTGATCTGAAGCAAGGTGGATTTGCCGGCGCCCGAAGGGCCGATGAGAGCCACGATCTCGCCCGGCCGGACTGCAAGCGACACTTCGCGCAGCACCTCGAGCCGACCCGCCCCTTGGCGAAAGCTACGGCTGATGCCCCGCAGCTCGAGAACCGCCTCACTCATAGCGCAGCGCCTCGACGGGATCGAGACGCGCGGCGCGCCAGGCGGGGTAGATCGTGGCCAGGAAGGAGAGCGCCAGCGCCATGATCACCACCGTCGCCACCTCCCGGGGATCGACGATGGCAGGGAGCTGGGAGAGGAAATAGACCTCCGCCGGGAACAGAGTCGTGTGCAGCAGGCTCTGCAGCCCCTGCCGGATGGACTCGATATTGTCGGCGAAGGCCAGGCCCAAGGCGAAGCCCGCGATCGTCCCCACCACGCCGATGCTGGCCCCGCTGATGAGGAAGATCCGAAGGATCATGCCGCGGGTGGCACCCATGGTGCGCAGGATGGCGATGGCGCGGCCCTTCTCCTTCACCAGCATGATCTGGCTGGAGATGATGTTGAAGGCGGCCACGATGATGATCAGCGTCA
>DATHQQ010000511.1:0-6610 GCA_035482595.1 Verrucomicrobiia bacterium | reverse complement strand
TGCTTCGCCGCCTTGGCGATCCGCTCGTCCACTTCGACCTGATAGCCGTTGACGAGGCGGTTGGTCTCATTGGCCATGCCGGTCACTGCGATCAGCTCGGCGAACTGGGCATCGGTCATGCCGGCCTTGCGCGCCGAGGCGGTGTGGCTGTTGATGCAATAGCCGCAGTTGTTGGTGACGCTGACGGCGATGTAGATGAGCTCCTTGGTCAAGGAATCGAGGGCGCCCGGCGCCATCACCTCCTTGACGCTCTCCCAGGTGCGCTTGAGGGTCGCCGGATCGCTGGCCAGGGCCTTCCAGAAATTGTTGATCCAGTCGACCTTGCGGCTGGTCATGATGTCGTCGTAGACCGCGCGCACCTCGGGGCTCGCATCCTCGTATTCGATGAGCTTCACCAGCGCCACGGCTGTTCTCCTTCTCTGCTTCGGGAATCGATGGGAGGTCAGCCGGTATTGAAGGCCTTCGCCCTCAATACCGCTTCGAGGGCCTTCGCCCTCAGTACATATGCTGGCCGCCGTTGATGGAGAGCGTCGAGCCGGTGATGAATCCGCCCTCGTCGGCGACGAGGAAGAGAACGCCGCGGGCGATTTCCTCGGCATGGCCCAGCCGGCCGACCGGGATCTTGGCGATGATCTTCTCCAGCACCGGCGCCGGCACGGCTCGCACCATGTCGGTGTCGATATAGCCCGGCGCGATGGCATTGACGGTGATGCCGGCCCGGGCCCCTTCCTGGGCCAGCGCCTTGGTGAAGCCATGGATGCCGGACTTGGCGGCGGCGTAGTTGACTTGGCCGTACTGACCGGCCTGGCCGTTGATCGAGCCGATGTTGACGATCCGCCCGAAGCTGCGCGCGCGCATACCCTCGATGACCAGGCGGCACATGTTGAAGCAGGAGGAGAGGTTGGTCTGGATGACCGCATTCCACTGCTCGAAATCCATGCGCTGGAGCGTGGAGTCGCGGGTGATGCCGGCATTGTTGACCAGGATCTCGACCGGCCCCAGCGCTGCCTCGATGGCCTTCATGCCCTCCTGGCAGGCCGCGAAATCGCAGACGTCGAATTTGAAGGTCTGGATGCCGGTGCGGCCGGAGAACTCCCGCGCGCGATCGTCATTGCCATGATACGTGGCCGCGACCTTGTAGCCGGCCTTGGCGAGACCGAGAGAAATCGCCTCGCCGATACCCCGGGTGCCCCCGGTGACCACCGCCACCCGTGCCATGTCGCTGCCTCCCCATGTCGTTTCCGCCGCGCCTGCTATTCTGTCACCGCTCGACGCACATGGCGATGCCCATCCCGCCTCCGATACACAATGTCGCAAGCCCCTTCTTGGCGTCGCGCTTGCCCATCTCATGCAGCAGGGTCACCAGCACCCGGGCACCCGAGGCGCCGACGGGGTGGCCGAGGGCGATCGCACCGCCATTGACGTTCACTTTGGCGGTATCCCAGCCCAGCTCCTTGTTCACGGCGCAGGCCTGGGCCGCAAAGGCTTCATTGGCCTCGATGAGGTCGAGATCCTCCTTCTTCCAACCGGCCTTGGCCAAAGCGGCGCGGCTGGCGGGGATGGGGCCCGAGCCCATGATCGCGGGATCGACGCCGGCGGTGGCCCAGGAGACGATGCGGGCGAGCGGCGTCAGGCCGCGCTTGGCCGCAGCCTCCGCACTCATCAGCACCACGGCGGCGGCACCGTCATTGATGCCCGAGGCATTGCCGGCAGTCACCGTGCCGCCCTCCTTCAGGAAGGCTGCGCGCAGCTTGCCCAGCGTCTCCACCGTCGTGCCATGGCGGGGATATTCGTCCTGATCGACGACCACGTCACCCTTGCGCGACGCAATGGTCACCGGAACGATCTCATCCTTGAAGCGGCCGGATTTCTGGGCCGCCTCGGCCTTCTGCTGCGAGGCCGCGGCGAAGGCATCCTGCTGGGCCCGGGTGATCTGCCATTTCTGCGCCACGTTCTCGGCGGTGTTGCCCATGTGATAGCCGTTGAAGGCGTCCAGGAGCCCGTCCTTGAGCATGGTATCGACCATCTCCGCATTGCCCATCTTCACCCCGCCCCGCAGATTGATGCAGTGGGGTGCCTGGCTCATGCTCTCCTGCCCGCCGGCCACCACGATGGCCTGGTCCCCCGCCCGGATCGCCTGATAGCCGAGCGCCACGGCGCGCAGCCCCGAGCCGCAGAGCTGGTTGATGCCATAGGCCGTCTTCTCCTGGGGAATGCCGGCGGCCATGGCCGCCTGGCGGGCCGGGTTCTGGCCCTCGCCCGCCGCCAGGATCTGGCCCAGCACCACCTCATCCACCTCGCCGGCCTCGACCTTGGCGCGGCTGAGCGCCGCACCGATGGCGACCTTGCCCAGGGCATGAGCCGGCAGGCTCGAGAGGGCGCCGTTGAAGGCGCCGATGGGGGTGCGGGCGGCGCTGACGATGACGACGTCGGTCATGGCGTTCTCCTCTTGGTTCTGCTTTTTGCCTTGGGGCGTCTTGTCTTAGGGCGTTTCAGCGGGGGGCTCTTGGCTTCGGGTTTCGACTCTATCGGTCGCCTTGTTGCGGTGCAAGAAAGGGGCTGGCCCGCGGTCTCTTGACCGGCAATCCATTCGGCCACGGGCCGCCAGACAGCCGCCTCGGCCCGCCCGCCGCTCATCATGCCGATATGGCCGGTAGGCGCCCGCAGAATACGGCAATCCGGCAGGGCCTTCGCCAGGGCCAGGGCCGAGCCGGGCGGCACGATGCGATCCTGGTCCGGTATCACCGCCAAAGATGGGAGCTTGATGCGCTGCGGCAAGACGGCGCGGCCGCGCAGCCGCCATGCACCAAGCGCGGTGGCATTCTCGCCATACCATTGGCCCAGGCATTCCCGGGCCACGGATGCCGCCAGCGGCACCCCGTCGTTCAGCCAATCCTCCAATGCTACGAACTGGCGCGCCCGCTCGGAGTCCGGGTCGAGGTCGGCAAAGGCCAGGAATTTGCGCAGCGCCAGGCTGGGATCCAAGGCCGCGAAGAGGGCCTGGAGCAGATCCACCGGCAGCTCCCCCAGGGAATCCAGCAGCGGCTTGAAAGCCGGCAGAAGGGCCGCGAGCACCGCGGCCTGCTCCGGCCTTTCGGCATGGAAATCCCAGGGCGTGGCCAGCAGCGCCAGGCCGACGAGATCGCCGGCGCGGCGATGGGCCAGGCCGAGGGCCAGATCGCCGCCCATGCAATAGCCGACCAGCACGGGTCTCTCGCCGCAGGCCCCGGCCACCGCATCGAGCGCACCCGCCAGCCGGCCCAGAATGTAATCGCCGAGATCAAAACGCCGCTCGACCTCGCCGGGGGACTGCCAATCGACGAGAAACGGCCGGAAACCCTCGCCAGCCAGGAACGTCATGAAGCTGCGCTCGGGCAGCAGATCGAGGATATAGGCGCGGTTGATCAGCGAGGGGACGATCATGATCGGCCGGCCGCGCTTGCCGGGCTTTCGCCCGTTGGATTGGCGGTAGTCGAGCAGCCGCGTGCTGCCCTCCTGCCAGAGGACAGGGGCCGTCGGGGCCGCGCGCCGGAAGGGATGGCGGCGATAGTTTCGGATCGAATCGAGGAAGCTGATGAAGCGCCGCTCGCCCTCCCGCGCGACGGCGGCGGCGAGCTTCTCAGGATCCGCCGCGGCGAGCTCGGCGGCCAGCAGGCTTCCGCTCGCGGCCAGCTCCGGCCTCCAGCCGAGCGATCCGTTCCTCAAGGAGGGCAAGGCGGCGAGCGAGCTCATCCAGGCGAGGCTGGCCGCCGCCAGATGCAGCGGCAGGGGTCGCGGTCCCTGGCGCGGAAGCGGTGGTGGCGGCGGCGGCTTGGAAGGCATGGGCCATTCCCGACTGCATCAGGGTGAGCCACCGGCCGAGCTGACGGGCAAGCTCGGCATCGCCGGCCAGCGCGCTCGCCTGATCCTGCCAGAGATCCAGGTAGCGGCGCGCCAGCGCCTCGATATCCGGCGGCTGCGACATGAGCCGACTATAGCGAAAGGTGCCTTTTTGCGCTGCAACATTCGCGTGCCAGTCTCCTTGCCAAAGCCAGCCAAAGTCCTGCTATGCTGCGCTGCATACATCTTGGGGAAGAGCTCATGGCCGAACCCGCCGCCGCTGCCGAAAAGGCGCCGATTACGATCAAGAAATATGCCAATCGCCGCCTCTACAACACGGCGACCAGCAGCTACGTCACTCTCGACCACCTCTGCCAGATGGTGAAGGACGGGGTCGATTTCGTGGTCTTCGACGCCAAGAGCGGCGAGGACATCACCCGCAGCGTCCTCACCCAGATCATCGTCGAGGAGGAATCCAAGGGCGGGCAGAACCTGCTGCCCATCAATTTCCTGCGCCAGCTCATCAGCTTCTATGGCGACAACCTGCAATTCCTGCTGCCCCGCTATCTGGAGCAGAGCATGGATTCCTTCGCCACGAACCAGGAGCAGATGCGCAAATATCTGAAGGACAGCCTGGGCGGCATGTTCCCCTTCGGCCGCTTCGAGGAGCTCGGCAAGCAGAACATGGCCTTCCTCGAGCATGCCATGCGGATGTGGGCACCCTTCAAGATTCCGCCCATCCCCAACACCCCGGGCGAGGCGGCGGAGAAGCCCGCATCGACGGCCGGCGAGAGCCTGGATGCGCTGAAGGCCCAGATGAATGCCCTGCAGCAGCAGCTCGAGCAGCTGGCAAAGAAGAAAGAGGGCTAGCTTCGCTGTTCACGGCGCCGCGCTCAGCGCGCGGGCCAGGAACGGCAGGCTCTCGTCCATCCGGTAATCGACCGAGCTATGGTCGTCGGGAAACTCCTCATAGCGATGGGCAATACCCAGCCGGGTCAAGGCGCGATGCAGCCGCCTTGCGCCGAAGACGAGATGGAACTGGTCACGGTCGCCGCAATCGATATAGAGCGCCTTCAGTTGACGGAGATTGGCGGCGGTGGACTCGACAAGCACGGCCGGATCATGAGCCAGCCAATTGGCCCAGCGCTCGGGCATCAGTTCCGCGGTCTCAGGATCGGCGGGCAGGCGGATGCCGAGGAATTGCGTGGGATCGGGATCGTAGCTCGCGGCCATGGCGAGGAAATTGAGGACGGTCATGTCCTTCTCCGCCGGCTTGAGGGCCGCCTCGAAATGGCGGATGAAGCGCTCGATCGATCCGCCATGCTGCAGCCGAAGCTCGGTCAGCACCTTGGTCAGATCGGCCAGATAGCAGAGCTCGAAGGCCATGTCGCCGGAATGGCAGGCGGCGCAAGCCCAGAAATCCGCATGGCGCATGGCATGCACGATGGCGCCATAGCCGCCCGAGGATTTGCCGAAGACGCCGCGCCGTCCCGGGCCGCCGACCTTGAAGCGGTCCTCGACCAAAGGCACCACTTCCTGCAGCAGATAGTCGTCGTAACGGCCGATGGCGGCGCTGTTGATGTATTGATTGCCGCCGAGCCGGCTGAAGCAGTCGGGAAAGGCGACGGCGACCGGCGGCATGCGGCCTTCGCCGATGAGCCGGTCGAGGCGCTCGGGCGCATTCTCGCCGAAGTTCTTCCAGTTGATGTGGGACTGGCCCGAGCCGGTGAAGCCGACGAGATCCACCAGCAGCGGCAGATGATCCTCGGGCTTGTAGCCCGGCGGCAGATAGACCGGAAGCTCGCGGCGGGTCTGATCACCCAGGAGATTGCCGGCAAGCGCCCGGCTGTCGACTTCGAGGCGCTGAACCTCGCCCCGTGGCAAATCCCAATTGCGTCGCATGTCGTCCTTCTCCCCAGCGGCTCGCCTGTGACGCTTTCTTCGCCGAGCGCCACATGGATGACAACCGGAAATTCTCCACGGCGCAACCCGCAACGTGGCAATTTGCGGCAGGGTCTTTCGCAGCGAGGGGCTGGCCTCGCCCCATATCCTAGGACAATCTAGGCTGATGGCGATGCTGGATGCAGTAGTGATCGGCGCCGGGGCGGCCGGGCTTGCCGCGACCCGAACCCTGGTCGAGCACGGCTTTTCCGTGCAGGCGATCGAGGCGCGGGATCGTGTCGGCGGGCGGGCGCATACCGATGCCCAGACCTATGGCGTTCCCTATGACCGCGGCTGTGCCTGGCTCCACAGCGCCGATGTCAACCCCTTCCGCCGGATCGCCGCCAAGCTCGGTTTCACCGTGCCGGAGAGGGACGCCACATGGCGAGGGCGCATCGGCAACCTCACGCCCGCGGAGATCGAGGCGGTCAATCGAGGAATCGAGGCGGGCTTCGAGAGCATCGATGCCGCCGGCGCCGAAGGACGCGATGTCGCCGCCACCGCCGTCTTGCCGCCGGCCGGCCCGGGCCGGCGCGAGCTCGATGCGATCCTCCCCTGGGTCACCGGGGTCGATACGCCGGAGGTCTCCACCCTCGACCACTTCCTCTACCGCGACACGGGGCGCAACTGGCCTGTCATGGAAGGCTATGGCGCCCTTGTCGCCGCCTACGGCGCGGGCCTCCCGGTCCGTCTCTCCACCCCTGCGACCGCGATCGACTGGCGGGGGCCCGGCGTCAAAGTGGCGACTCCCGCGGGCGATCTCGAGGCGCGACTTGCTATCGTCACCGTCTCGACCGGCGTGCTGGCCGCGGAGCAGCTCGCATTCTCGCCGGCGCTGCCGCCCGCCAAG
>DATHQQ010000510.1:0-3755 GCA_035482595.1 Verrucomicrobiia bacterium | reverse complement strand
CAGCAGCAGCTCCCAGGCGCGCAGCTGCGGCATGTAGAAATCCGAGGGCGGACCCTGGAACGCGCTGCGCACACTGAAGGCGAGGGAGAGCAGCGTCGCCGCCAGCAGCACCAGCCACAGGCCGCGGCGCCAGAGCCGGTGAACGAGAAGAACGAAGAGCGGCAGGAAGATGTAGAACTGTTCCTCGATCGCCAGCGACCAAGTGTGCAGCAGGGGATAGGTCGTCGACGCCGGCATGAAATAGCTGGAAACCTTGGCGAAATAGAAATTGGAGACGGAGAAGGTGGCGGCCAGGAGCGAGCTGGCGTAGCGATCGAGCTCGTTCGGCAGCATGTAGATGTAGGCCAGGACCGAGGTGGCCAGCATCATGACGGCCAGCGCCGGCAGGATCCGCCGGACCCGCCGCTCGTAGAAGCCGACGAGCGAGAACCGCCCGGCCGAGACATCGTCGATGATCATCGAGCCGATGAGATAGCCCGAGATGACGAAGAAGACGTCCACCCCGACGAAGCCGCCGCGAAACAGCGTCCACTGCGCATGGAACGCAATGACCGATGTCACGGCGATGGCCCGCAGGCCGTCGATGTCCTTCCGGTAGGAGCGAATCATGTTTTGCTGGCAAAGATCCCGTGTCCCGTCTCTGAACGCGAGTCCGGGATATCTGTCAAGTCACCCTTGCCAGCTTGGTGTGGCAGCTGGGCTTGCCAGCCTGGCGAACGCGGCGGAGCCCTGAGGGCCCCGCCGTCGCCGCGATGTCGCGCGGCCTGAAGCTCAGGCCGCGGTCGTTCTAGGCACTTGCGGCGTGCTTGGCCGCGAGCGCCTTGGCGAGCTGCCCGGAGACAAAGCCGAACAGGGCGCCGAGTACCAGTGAAACGATAAGCAGAATCAACGGGTTGGCGAAACTGGCCGAGGCCAGGTTCTGGAGCGGGCCGGTGCCCGGCGTACCCGGGGTGGTCGACGGCGCCGAGGGCTGATGCAGCGAGTAGCCGACGATGGCCGCATAGCCATAGACATTCGCGGGCACGACCGACAGCGGCTCGACCGAGGCCACGATCACCAGGAAGAAGACCGTCACGCCGACGACGATGGCCGGCCAGACCACGCCCAGCGAGGCCATCGAGACATTCACGATGATCAGGAGAGCGATCCAGCCGATGACCGCGCCGTAGACCGTTCCGCAGATCGTCTTCATCAGGGCCTTGTTGTCCCCGCCGCTGTGGAAGAAGCAGCCCCAGGCGATGAACCCTGCCCAAACCAGCACGTAGGGACTCAGCGGACCGAGCGCCAGGAATGCCCAGATCGCGCCGAGAACGGCGATACTCAAGGAAAGACCTACTAATTGTGACATGGCGTAACCCCCCCTCGACTAATGTTACGGTGGTATGCCACTGATCTTGCGCGGCAGGCACGCCTGTCGAGGTCGGTCGGGCCGACTCGCAAGAACTACTAAGTATTCATCATCAAGAATCAGCGATACAGGGGAATTTTACCTAAGGCCTGCGCAAGGGGGCGCTCCTCACCCCAAAATTCGGGCAAATAATGGACTGCTGGCGAGCGAAGATTCCTCGCTCACCCCCTTGCATCCGGTCCTCCCCGTCCTGTCGGCGGCGAGATCTTCGCCCCTCGCCGCCCGCCGTTACCGCCGCCGGCCAGCCTTTTTCTTGGCTTTGGGCCTGACAGCCTTGGATTTCCTGGTCGCCGATGCCTTGATCGCCGGTTTCTTGGCAGCGGGCTTGCGGCTCTTCGGCTTCGCCTTTTTTGCCGCCTTTTTAGGCAGTTTGGCCCGAAGCCTGGCTTTTCCGCCGAGGCTTGGGCGCTGTGCGGCGCGATGGGCCATGTCATTGGCGAGCATGGCAGCGGAGTCGAAGAACTCCGTGAACTCGACGATCCTGCCGTCCTCGATGCGGATGATATCGACCATGCGCATCGGCAGCTCCTTGCCACTGGCGCGGTGCTGGATGACGCCATCGGTCAAGGCGACGACGCGATCGCCCTCGGCGATGAAGTCCCGGGCTTGATAGGCCAGCCACTCGTACTCACGTGCGATGAGCTCGAGCGCCCGCTGCACGCCGTCCTTGCCGGCATGAGACCCGGCGAAGGTGAAATGATCGGGTTGGGCGACGAAGTGGAACTGGACGGCCTCGCCGAGGCTCTCGAACAGCGGGGCGGGATCCCTGCGGCTATAGGCGTCATAGAGGCTGCGCATGAGGGCGACATTGTCTTCGATGGACATGATTGCTCTCCCCGGAAATCGATGCCTGCAAATCGACGCGTATGCATTATCGAGCACATCTGCCGGGCCGTTTTTTTTGCCCGGCGAAGTGTACGCCTGTTTCGCCGCCTGCGCTTGCGTGCGCTGCACCGGGCAACAAATTTTCGTGAGACAAGGCTGCTAGATCAGGCGATGGACCTTTAGGTTACCGCACGGGTTGAGCCAGAGACACGGGAGGGAACCATGGACGAAAGAGACAGCCATCTGACGAGCCTCTTGCCGTCGGCCGCGCTCACGCGCCGCGGCTTCGTCGTCACCAGCCTGGCGGCGGGCTTCGCGCTGGCAACCCAGCCGGTCTCGGCCGAGACCATTGTCACCGACAGCAATGGTCTGACCGTGGGCGAGGTGAAGATCCCGGTCTCCGACGGGGAGATCCCGGGCTACCGGGCCATGCCCGCCGAGGGCGGACCCTTCGCCACCATCCTGGTGGTGCAGGAGGTCTTCGGCGTCCATGAGCATATCAAGGACATCTGCCGGCGCCTGGCGAAGGCCGGCTATTTCGCCGTCGCCCCGGCTCTCTATGCCCGCCAGGGCGATGTCACGAAGATGAGCAACATGGACGATGTCATGAAGGTGGTGGCCAAGGTGCCGGAGCCGGAGGTGGCCTCCGATCTCGACGCCACCGTCGCCTGGGCCGGGACGACGGGTAAGGCCGATGTCGCCAAGCTGGGCATCACCGGCTTCTGCTGGGGCGGTCGCCAGGTCTGGCTCTATGCCGCCCATAATCCCAGGGTGAAGGCGGCGGTCGCCTGGTACGGTCCGCTGCAGCGTCCGAAGAGCGAGATGACCCCGGTCGATCCGATCGATGCGGCGCCCCAGCTCAAGGTGCCGGTGCTGGGGCTCTATGGCGGCGCCGACGACGGCATTCCCATGACCCAAATCCAGGCCATGCAGGATGCGCTGAAGGCCGCGGGCAGTCCCAGCGAGATCGTCGTCTATCCCGATACGC
Organism: Verrucomicrobiia bacterium; assembly: GCA_035482595.1. Taxonomy (GTDB): domain Bacteria; phylum Pseudomonadota; class Alphaproteobacteria; order Dongiales; family Dongiaceae; genus DASXQK01. The sequence goes on along the minus strand of DATHQQ010000510.1, from coordinate 534 downwards.
CCCATGGGTTCAACGCCGACTACCGGGCGAGCTACCGCCCGGAGCAGGCCAAGGACGGCTGGAAGCGGTTGCTGGCCTGGTTCAGGGACCACGGCGTGGCGTGAAGTCTGCACAAATTTCAGCGTCGCTCTCCTGTTCCTCTCCCGCTTCTCTCTTTCCCCTCCCCCCTTGCGGGGGAGGGTTAGGGAGGGGGGTCAGATCCGCGTCTGCGGATCATCAAGAATCTGCGTGACATCGACTGCAAGATTGAGTCTACGGCCACCCCCACCCCGACCCTCCCCCCTCAAAGTGCGGGCCTGACGGCCCGCAGGGGGAGGGGGAAGAAAGCAAAGACGACACAGCTCTAAACGAAGAGGCCCCGCCTTCGCCTAATCCGCGTCGGTGGCGATGGCCTCCAGATGGCGGGCGAAAGCGGACGTGGCCATCAGCGCCTTGCAGCGCTCGAACCGGCGCAGCGCATAGGCCCAGAAATCGTCGACCGGATTCTTGTTGGCATGCTGGATCAGGCCCCAGAGGGTCCAGAGCAGATCGCAC
>DATHQQ010000509.1:0-3055 GCA_035482595.1 Verrucomicrobiia bacterium | reverse complement strand
CGCGCTCGTGCTGCGCTATACGGTGCAGTTCTTCGCCGGCAGCCAGGTCCGCCGGGTCGGCCCCGACACGATCAGCGCCGTCGACATCGGCCCCTGGCATCTCGGCACCCTGCAGCTGCTCGCCATGCTGGTCGGTCTGGCGACGATCCTCATCACCGGGGCAGGGCTGCGCTATACAAGGCTAGGCAAGGAGATGCGGGCGGTCGCCGATAACATCGCCCTGGCCGAGGTCGCCGGCATCGATACGCGCCGGACGATCCGCATCACCTGGGCAGTCGCCGGCGGGTTGGCGGCCCTGGCCGGCATCCTCTATGCCACCGCCATCGGGTCGATCAATCCCAATTTCGGCTTCACCATTCTGCTCAGCCTCTTCGCCGCCGCCGTGCTCGGCGGCATCGGCAATGCCTATGGCGCGCTGGCCGGCGGCATCGTCATCGGTCTGGCGCAGGAATGGTCGACGCTCTTCTTCAACCCGCGCTGGAAGCCCGCCATCGGCTTCGCCATCCTGATCCTGACCCTGCTGCTGATGCCGCGCGGAATCTTCGGCCGCAAGAAGGCCCGGTCATGAGCGTCGATTTCTGGCTGGGCGTGGGGGTGATCGCCGGCATCTACGGCATCTTCGTCCTGGGCCTGCAGATCAATGTCGGATTCACCGGCCTGCTCAATCTGGGCCAGGCGGGGTTCATGAGCATCGGCGCCTATGCCATGGGGATGCTGGTGACCGATGCGGGCTGGTCGCTCTGGTGGGCCATGCCCGTGGCCATCCTGGTCGCCGTCGTGGCCGGAATCCTGGTCGGGCTGCCCTCGCTCCGGCTGAGATCCGACTATTTCGCCATCGCCACCATCGCCTTCGCCGAGATCGTCCGCTACACCTTCCAGAATGCCGATTTCGCCGGCGGCAACCAGGGCATCATCGGCTTCGACCAGGAGTGGCGCGACGTCTCCGACTGGCTGCTGGACCGCTTCACCCGGATCGGCCTGGGCGATGAGACCCAGCTGCCGCTATTCCTTGCCATCTGGATCACCTTCTTCCTCTGCCTCATCGGACTGCGGCTCCTTCAGAGAAGCCCCTGGGGCCGGGTCCTGCGGGCGATCCGGGAGGATGAGGATGCCGCCTCGGCCCTGGGCAAGAATGTCTTCGCCTATAAGCTGCAGTCGCTCGCCATCGCCGCGGCGCTGGCCGCCATCGCCGGCTTCTTCCTTTCCTTCAACGTCACTTATCTCTATCCCAGCGAGTTCGATCCGACCTTCACCTTCTTCGGCTATGCCGTGCTCATCCTGGGCGGCTTCGCCAGCTATGGCGGGGTGGCGCTGGGCGCCGTCCTGCTCTGGAGCTTGATGGAGGGGCTCCGCTTCCTGCATCTGCCGCTCAGCACCGGCCAAATCGGATCGCTGCGCTTCGTGCTGATCGGGCTGATCCTCATCCTGGCCAGCATGCTGCGGCCGCAGGGGCTGCTCGGACGCAAGGCCGAGATGCAGCTCCGCCAATGAGCGAGGCAATCCTGGCTATCGAGCAGCTGGAGAAAAGCTACGGCGGCATCCGGGCCGTGGCGGGCACCAGCTTCACCGTCAAGCGCGGCTCGCTCACGGCGCTGATCGGCCCCAATGGCGCCGGCAAGACGACGCTGTTCGACCTGGTCACCGGCTTCGTCCATCCCGACCGGGGCGCCATCCACTTCGAGGGCCGGGCCATCGCCGGGCTTCCGCCCCATCGCATCGCCCGCCTCGGCCTGGTGCGCACCTTCCAGCTCACCCGGGTCTTCGCCGCCATGACCGTCATGGAGAACATGATGCTGGCGCCCCTGGGCCAGCCCGGCGAATCTCTCCTGGGGCTGATCACCCCCGGCGGCCGCAGCCGGCGCAGCGAGGCGGCGCTCGGCGAGCGCGCCATGGCCCTGCTCGGCCATTTCAATCTGCAGGATAAATCGGCCGATTATGCCGGCACGCTCTCCGGCGGCCAGCGCAAGCTGCTGGAGCTCGCCCGCGCTTTGATGGCGAGCCCACGCATGGTCCTGCTGGACGAGCCCATGGCCGGCGTCAATCGCGTGCTGGGAAAGCGCCTGTTGGATTATGTCGAGGAGCTTCGGCGGACCACGGATGTGACCTTCCTCTTCGTGGAGCATGACATGGATGTGGTCATGACCCGGGCCGACCATGTCGTGGTCATGGCCGAGGGCGCGGTCATCGCCGACGGTCCGCCCGATGCCGTCCGCACCGATCCGAGGGTGATCGACGCCTATCTGGGCGAGGTCGCCCGATGAGCGACACATCGCGCGTGCTCGAGACCCGGGAGCTGGTGGCAGGCTATAGCGCCGAGGTCGATATCCTGAACGGCGTCTCCCTCACGGTGGAGGCCGGCGACATCGTCACCGTGGTGGGGCCTAACGGAGCGGGAAAATCCACCTTGATGAAGTCCATCATCGGCCTGGTGACGCCGCGCCGCGGCCGGGTGTTGCTGCGCGGCAGCGAAATCACCGGCCGGCGGCCCCATGAGATCGTGCGGCTGGGGCTGGGCTATGTGCCCCAGCGCGAGAACGTCTTCGAGAACATGACCGTGATCGAAAATCTCGAGTTGGGCGCCATGGGCCGGTCGCGCGCCGAGGTCGCGTCGCGCATCGAGGAGCTGCTGCGCCTCTTCCCGCGCCTGGGCGAGCGGCGCAGGCAGCTCGTGGGCACCATGTCCGGCGGCGAGCGCCAGATGGTGGCCATGGCGCGGGCCCTGATGCCCAAACCCGGCATCCTGCTGCTGGATGAGCCTTCCGCCGGCCTCGCGCCGATGTTCGTCCAGGCCATGTTCGAGCAGGTGGCCGAAATCAACGCCGCCGGCGTCTCCATCCTCATGGTCGAGCAGAACGCCCGCGCCGCACTGGCCCTCTCGCGTCGGGGCTATGTGCTCGACCTCGGCCGCAATGCCTTCGAAGGGCCGGGCCGGCAATTGCTCGAGGATCCGAGGTTGGCGGAGCTCTATCTGGCGTAGGGCGCCTACTACTTCCCTCTCCCGCTTCAAAGTGCGGCGCAGGGATTAAGCGGCCCGAAACTCCAGAAATGCGCCGCA
>DATHQQ010000508.1:0-11355 GCA_035482595.1 Verrucomicrobiia bacterium | reverse complement strand
ATCTGCCTGCCGCAGATCCTGGACTACATCCGCTTCGTCTCCCGCAACCACACCCTGATCCTGAATATCCGGCTGGATCTGATCTATTCCTGCTTCGGCATCTTCATGATCGGCGCCATCGTCGGCGCCGCCATCCGCCTGTACCGGCTGCTCGGCAGGGAATGGCGGAACAACATCTGATGGCCCCCGAATGAGCTTCGCGGCCGCCTTGATGCTCGGCAGTTTCTTCCTATGGGCTGCCATGGGCATGCCGATCGGATTCTCCATGCTGGCCTCGGCCTTCCTCTATCTGCTGGTCAGCCATCAGGATATCGGGCTCGTGGCCTCGCAATCCCTGAACGGCCTCTTCCGCAGCTTCGTGCTTCTCGCCGTGCCGCTCTTCATCGTCGCCGCGGAGATCATGAACGCGGGCACGATCAGCGAACGGCTGCTGAGCTTCGCCAGTCTGATCGTGGGGCGCATCCGCGGCGGCCTCGCCCATGTGACCGTCATCGCCAGCATGATCTTCTCGGGCATGAGCGGCAGCGCCATCGCCGACGCCGCGGGCCCCGGCAAGCTGATGATCGAGATGATGCTGAAGGAGGGCCGCTACAAGCCCGGCTTCGCCGGCGCGCTGGCCGCCGCCGCGGCCACCATCGGGCCCATCATTCCGCCCTCGATCCCCATGGTCCTCTACGCCATGGTGGCCAATACCTCGGTCGGCTATCTCTTCCTCGGCGGCTTCATGCCCGGCGTGCTGATGGGCGTGGCGCTCATGGTCGTCATCGCCATCATCGCGCAGCGCGAGAATCTGCCGAAGGAGCCCCCGATCCAGGTGCGCCAAGTGCCGGGCATCCTCAAGGATTCGGTGCCGGCCCTGCTGCTGCCGGTCATCCTGCTGGGGGGCATCTATTCCGGCATCGCCACGCCGACCGAGGCCGCCGCGGTGGCCGCTGCCTATGCCCTGCTCCTCTCCTGCGGCGTCTACCGGGCGCTGGGCTTCCGCCAGGTGACCGAGCTTTTCGTCGGCGCCTCGCGCTCGACCGCGGTGGTGGCGCTGGTCGTCGCCGGGGCGCTGCTGGTGAATTATGTCGTGGCGGCGGAGCAGATCCCGAATGAGATCGGCGCCTGGATCCAAACGCTGCATGTCTCGCGCTTCGGCTTCCTGCTGATCATCAATCTGATGTTCCTGGTGCTGGGCTGCTTCCTCGACACGCTGCTGATGCTTCTGGTGATCGTGCCCATCGTCATGCCCTCGATCACGGGGCTGGGCATCGACAAGGTGCATTTCGGGGTGACGACCATCGTCAACCTGATGATCGGCATGATCACCCCGCCCTATAGCGAGCTGCTCTTCGTCGTCACCGGGATCACGGGCATCTCGCTGACCTCGATGTACCGATATATCTGGCCCTTCATTATCGCCCTGGTCGTGGCGCTCTTCATCATGTTGGCGGTGCCGAATGTCGTGCTGTGGCTGCCGATCCAGTTCGGCTACACGCCGGGCGAATAACCGACTTTCGACCTGACTAAGGAGTACCCTCGTCATGCCGGCCATGAAGGAAAAATTCGCGGGCGTCGACCGCTATCGCCATTTCATCAACGGCCAATGGACGGATTCCACCGCCAAGGAATGGATCGAGGTGGAGAATCCGGCGACCGGCGAGATCATAGCCACCGTGCCCAAGGGGACGGCCGATGATGCCGATCGCGCCCTGATCGCTGCCGCGGCGGCCCAGCCCGGCTGGGAGGCCCTGCCGCCCATCGAGCGGGCGAAGATGCTGATCGCGCTCGCGCGCCTCATCCTGGAGAACCGGGGCCGGCTGGCGCGGTTGATCATCGCCGAGCAGGGCAAGCCGCTGCAGGAGGCGCGCGGCGAGGTCGAAGGCACCGCGCTCTATCTCACCTATGCCGCCGAGGAGGCGCGGCGCATCACCGGCGACATCATCCCCTCCGACAATGCCGATGAGCAGGTCTGGATCGAGCGGGTCGCCCATGGCGTGGTGGTGGGGCTGACCGCCTGGAATTATCCCGCCGCGCTCACCACCCGCAAGATGGGGCCGGCGCTGCTGGCCGGCAATACGATCGTGCTCAAATCCCATGAGGGCACGCCGCTCTCGGCCTTCGAGATCGCCCAGCTCTCGACCCAGGTGGGATTTCCGCCCGGCGTCATCAATGTGGTGAGCGGCACAGGGGAGGGCCTGGGTGCGGCGCTGGTCAAGCATCCGATCCCGCGCCTCATCACCCTCACCGGCAGCGTGCGGGCCGGCAAGGAGATCTTCCGCAGCGCCGCCGACGATCTGAAGATCCTGCGCCTCGAGCTGGGCGGCAAGGCGCCCTTCATCGTCGCCGAGGACGCCGACATCGGCGCGGCGGTCAAGGCGGCGGTCGCCTCGCGCTTCGAGAATTGCGGCCAGATCTGCATCTGCAACGAGCGGATGTATATCCATGAGCGCATCGCCGATGAGTTCACGGAGAAATTCGTGCGCGCCGTCTCGGCGCTGCGGGTGGGCGATCCGACGACCATGGTGGATATCGGCCCGAAATTCAGCGCCGCCGAGCTCGACAAGGTCGAGCGCATGGTGAAGGCGGCCACGGCGGCCGGCGCCCAGATCCTGACCGGCGGCCACCGGCTGACGGAAGGCGAGTTCTCCCGCGGTCATTGGTTCCAGCCGACCGTCATGACCGCCGTCGACAACCGGATGGCGATCATGCAGGACGAGGTCTTCGGCCCCGTCATCCCGCTGATGAAGGTGACCGATTTCGACGAGGGGCTGCGCCTGGCCAATGAATCCCGCTACGGCCTCTCGGCCTATGTCTTCACCAAGGATCTGCGCCGGCTCATGCGGCTGATCCGCGAGCTGAAATTCGGCGAGATCTATGTGAACCGGCCGGGGGGCGATGCGGTCCATGCCCATCATGCCGGGCTCCGGCATAGCGGAATCGGTGGGGAGGATGGTAAATACGGCCTGGATGCCTATTTCCAGAAGAAGACCATTTACGTCAACTATGCGTGACGTATCTTAGCCCTTTCACATTCCAGGCGAGCGACCCCATGAACGACAGGCGCAACCAGCCCCCGGTGCTGCTGCTCAATCCCACCGACCCCCTGGTGGTCGCGACCCGGGATCTGGCCGTGGGCGAGGCGGTGGGGCTGGGGGATATCACCCCCTCCGAGCCCATCGGCCGCGGGCACAAGCTCGCCATCAAGCCGATCGAGAGCGGGGCGCCCGTGCGCAAGCTCGGCCAGGTCATCGGCATCGCCACCAAGGAGATCGCGCCCGGGCAGCATATCCACGTCCATAATGTGGAGTTCCGCCCCAGCACCGCCGACCATGCCATCGGCGCCCACCGCAGCAACATGACGGTGCTGCCCGAGGACCAGGCGGCGACCTTCCAGGGAATCGTGCGGCCGGATGGATCGGTGGCGACGCGCAACTATATCGGCGTGCTCACCACGGTGAACTGCTCCGCCACGGCGGCGCGGATGATCTCGGATCATTTCCGCAATTCCAAGGATCTGGAGGCTTTTCCCAATGTCGACGGGGTGGTGGCGCTCACCCATAAGAGCGGCTGCGCCGGCGGGGTGGAGACCGAGGGCAATCATCTCCTGCGGCGCACCGTGGCAGGCTATGCCAGGCATCCGAACTTCGCCGGGGTGCTGATCATCGGTCTCGGCTGCGAATCCAACCAGCTCTCTGCTTTGGTCGTCGCCGAGGAGCTGGAGGTGGGCTCGCGGATCCAGACCCTGGTCATCCAGGAGACCGGCGGCACCCGCAAGACCGTCGAGGCGGGAATCGCCAAGATCAAGGAGATGCTGCCGGCGGCCAATGCGGTCAAGCGCCAGAAGGTGCCGGCGCGCCATCTGATCCTGGGGCTGCAATGCGGCGGGTCCGACGGGTTCTCCGCCATCACCGCCAATCCGGCGCTGGGCGTCGCCGCTGACCTGCTGGTGCGCAATGGCGGAACCTCGATCTTGAGCGAGACCCCCGAGATCTACGGCGCCGAGCATATGCTGCTGGGCCGCGCCGTCAGCGACGAGGTCGGGCATAAGCTGCTCGACCTGCTGCGCTGGTGGGAAGACTATGCCGCCAAGGACGGCGAGACCCTCGACAACAATCCCTCCCCGGGCAACAAGGCGGGCGGGCTCACCACCATATTGGAGAAGTCGCTGGGCGCCGCCGCCAAGGGCGGCAACAGCAATCTGGTCGAGGTCTACCGCTACGCCGAGCCGGTGACCAAATCCGGCTTCGTGTTCATGGATACGCCGGGCTATGACCCCGTCTCCGTGACGGGACAGGTTGCCGGCGGGGCCAATATGATCTGCTTCACCACCGGCCGCGGCTCCTGCTTCGGCTGCAAGCCGGCGCCCAGCCTGAAACTCGCCACCAACACCCCCATGTACAACCGCATGGCGGAGGATATGGACATCAATTGCGGCGAGGTCCTCGACGGGGCGGCGAGCGTGGAGGAAATGGGCGAGCGGATCTTCAAGCTGATCCTGGAGACCGCCTCCGGCCAGCGCTCCAAGAGCGAACTCCTGGGCTACGGCGAGGACGAGTTCGCTCCCTGGCATCTGGGCGCCACCCTATAGGGCGCCTCCATCGCCAGGACGACCCGTGACCCGCGTCCACCTTGTGCCAGCAGCGGCCGCAACGGGCTGGGTAAGTCCAAGCGATTCGGTTCAGACGTTCTCGAGTTTGAGCACGCGGGCGGTGTCGGCGCGGGTCTTCTTGGTGGCATCGGCGTCGACGGTCAGGTCGATGCCGTAGGTCGGATACAGGCGACGGAGCGCGGGAAGCCAGCCGTCCTCGGTCAGCTTGTGGGCAAAGCAGACCCGCAGAACCTCCGTCGCGATGAACGCGGCCGTCGACGCGCCGGGAGAGGCGCCGAGCAGCGCCACGAGCGACCTGTCGGCAGCCGGCACGAGCTCGGTTCCGAACTCGAGATAGCCGCCTTTGTCCTTGTCGGGCTTGATGATCTGGACGCGCTGCCCGGCGACGGCTTCCCGCCACTCGTTCCGGGTCGCTCTGGGGAAGAACTGCGTGAGGGCCGCGAACTGATGGCTGGCGCTCTGGAGCACCTGGCCGATCAGATATTCGGTCAGCTTCATATTGTCGCGCGCCACATCGAGCAGAGGAACGATGTTGTCATAGGTGATCGACCGGAACAGGTCGGTCAGCGAGCCGTGCTTGAGGAATTTGCTGGAGAAGCCGGCATAAGGGCCGAACAGCAGAGACGTCTTGCCATCGACGACGCGGGTGTCGAGATGGGGCACCGACATGGGCGGCGATCCGGCCGCGGCCTTGCCATAGACCTTGGCATGGTGCCGCCGGGTGATCGCATCGTCGTCGCAGCGCAGCCAGATGCCGCTCACCGGGAAGCCGCCATAGCCGCGCCCCTCCGGAATGCCTGAAGCCTGCAGCAGCTCGAGCGAGGCGCCGCCGGCGCCGATGAAGACAAAGCCGGCCGACACGCTCTCGCGCGTGCCGTCATAAGTGTCCTCGACCGTCACCCGCCAGCGACCGCCGGGGTTGCGATCGAGAGCCACGACCTTGCGGTTGTAGCTGACATCGAAACCCGGCTTGCGGGATAGGGCGGCGACCAGGAGGCGGGTTAGCGAGCCGTAGTCCACGTCGCTGCCGGTGACGATTCGCGTGGCTGCGACCGGTTGGCTCGGGTCGCGCCCGTCGATGATGAGCGGCGCCCATTCGGCGATCTTGGCGCGATCCTCGGTGTATTCCATGCCCCTGTAGCAATGATGCGCCGACATCTCCCGGTAGCGAGCCCGGAGGAAGGCGATGTTCTCCGGTCCCCAGACGAAGCTCATATGGGGGCAGGGGTGGATGAAGGCGCGCGGATCGGGAATGGCACCCTTCCCGACGAGATAGGCCCATAACTGGCGCGACAGATCGAACTCGGTGTTGACCACCAGGGCCTTCGAAATGTCGACGCTTCCGTCGGGCCGTTGCGGCGTGTAGTTCAGCTCGCAATTGGCCGCATGGCCGGTCCCGGCATTGTTCCAGGCCGCGGAGCTCTCCTGCCCGCAGTCCTTGAGCGTCTCGAACATGGCGATCGAGAGTGATGGCTCGAGCTCCTTGAGGACGGTGCCGAGCGTGGCGCTCATGATGCCGGCGCCGATCAGCACCACATCGGGATTTTCGTTATGTGACGGCATATGCGGGCTCTCGCGGTTCAGCGTTTTGGAGAATTGGCTTTGTAGGGAAGCGCGGCGCCGGTCGGGAACACGACATAGGCGCGCCGCCACGGCTCGTCGCCGATCAGCTTCCAGCGGTGACCCGAGCCTGTGTTGTCCTGGGCAAGCAGGATGTCGCCGGGCCGGATGGTGAAGCGCTCGCCCCCTCGCGTCTCGAACTCAAGCGTGCCGCTGAGCGTGATGACAAAGCGGGGAACGGGGTCCCGGTGCCACTCGTAGGCCCCGCCGGAACTCGTCTCCTGGAAGGAGAGACTGTTGCCGGCGACCACCTGGCTGAGGATGTCGCCTCTCTCCCCTTTGGAAAGGTCGATCGACCCTTCCTCGAAATGAGAATCGCCGGTCCAAAGCCTCACGCATCGGATCATGCCGCATCCTTTTTGCTGTCGGATTGTCGTCGCTGCGTGCCGATACTTAGGCATTCCCGAGGAGTTCGCCATCACCCTCTTCGGCAGTAACCCGAGGCGAGCGGTCAAAATTGCAAAATTGCGTGCGTTCGCCCAATCCGGCAGGGAGAGGCTGTGCCGTCCTCCGCATGATCCGATGTCATTCTGCCAGCAGCGGCGCGGGGGCCTCATCCGGGCGTAAGCCAATCCGGCCGAAATGATTTTGGTCGGATAGGTTGACGGGTGTATAGGACGACAATATCATCCGATCCAAGCAAGCGTGGGGTTGTCGGGGACACCGGCCTTCCCAAGTTTTTTGGTCTGGGAGCGTCCATGGGAGCCGCGGAGATCAAGCCGACAGGCGATCTGGTGTCCTGGCCCATCCGGCGGCGCAAGCTGTCGGAAGAGGCCGCACTACGCCTCGAGGCGATGATCCGCGACGGCACCTTCCCGGCGGGCACCATGCTGCCGCCTGAGCGCGAGCTCATGAAGATCTTCGGCGTCGGCCGGGCCTCGATCCGGGAGGCGCTCTTCGCCCTCAACCGCATGGGTCTCGTGCTGCTGCGCAACGGCGAGCGGCCGCGGGTGACGACCCCTACGCCCGAGACCCTGATCACCGAGCTCTCCGGCTCGGCCCGCCATTTCCTCTCCCAGCCCGACGGCGCCGTCTTCTTCCAGGAGGCGCGCGCGCTGTTCGAGGTCGGCATCGCGCGTCTGGCCGCCCAGCGCGCCACCCCGGAGGATGTCGAGCGCCTGCGCCAGGCCCTTCAGGCCAATATGGCCGCCCGCGGCGACCTCGGCGATTTCGAGCGCACGGATGTGGCCTTCCACTACGTGCTCGCCACCATCGCCAAGAACCCGATCTTCACCGCGGTGCATGACGCGCTGGTCGAATGGCTCACCAGCCAGCGCACCATGTCCCTGGGCGTGACGGGTGCGGAGGAGGGGGCGAGCAATTCGCACCGGCGCATCTACGAGGCCGTGGCGGCGCACGATCCGGAGGCGGCCGCGCGCGCCATGGACGATCATCTGAAAGATGTTGCCGCGCTCATCCAGCGATCGAAGGAGGGGAAAGCCGGTGCCACTGGTCATCTACGTTGACTTCACGGTCAAGCAAGAGGCCGTGGAGCATTTCCGCGAGCTGATCCTCGCCAATGCCCGGCATTCCCTGCAGGACGAGCCCGGCTGCCGGCGCTTCGACGTGCTGGTCAGCGCGGAAGAGCCCCGCCGCATTGTGCTCTATGAGATCTACGAGGATGCGGCGGCCTTCGATTTCCACGTCACGACGCCGCACTACAAGGTCTTCGCCGCCGCGGCCGAAGGCCTGCTCGAGACGCGTTCGGTCCAGAGGCTCGCCTTTCTCGATGCGAGCCTCAACGGCGATGCCGAGCGCAAGACGGCCCGGCATCCGGGTTCTTGAGAAGGGAGCGCACTGATCGACAACCGTTAGCAACGACCCCCGGCCCATTCAAACAAGCGCCGGCGGGCTTATTTGGGAGGACATAAAATGGACAATCGTGAACGACGCGATTTCGACGCCGGCCTCCGGGAGGAGGTCGACGCCTGGCTCCGGGGCGATTCTTCGCGCCGGACTTTCCTGACCCGTCTCGTGCTGATGGGCGGCGCGGCCATGGTGCCGGGCTTCGGCTTCACCGCCGGCAAAGCCTGGGCCGATGCGGTCGATCTCTCGAAGGTGGAGCTTGCCGATCCGGCCACGCCGCTGGGCCAGGCCCAGACCGCCGCTGTGAAGGCGTCGACGGAAAGCCCGACCGACGGCTCGGCCTATCGCGCCGTGCAGGCGGCGCAGAAATACAAGGGCGCCACCATCAGCATGACCTATGAGGCCGGGCTGCAGGCGCTCGAGCCCAAGAACTTCTCCGGGCCGCTGTGGGAGTCGCTGACGGGCATCACCTCCAATGTCGTGGAGCTGCCCCATCCCGACCAGTATTCCAAGCCGATCGCCGAGCATATCGCGAATTCCGGCGCCTATGACATTCTCGACATCGAGCCGGCCTGGATTCCCTCGCTCTCCAACGGCGGGGTGATCATTCCGATCGACGACTACGTCGAGAAGTACATGAACAAGGCGGATCTCGAGGATTATCATCCGCTCTACAAGTCCATGCCCACCTACAAGGGCAAGCGCTGGGGCTTCTTCGACGATGGCGACATGTTCGCCCTCTACTATCGCAAGGACATCTTCGAGGATCCGAAGCTGATGGCCGCCTATCAGGCCAAGTTCGGCAAACCGCTGGAGGTGCCGAAGACCTGGGACGATTATTCGCAGACGGCCCAGTTCATCACCGATCAGCTCGCCCCGAACGTCTATGGCGCGGCCCACTTCCGCAAGTTCGGCAGCCCGGGCAATCAGTACAGCTTCCTGCAGCAGTACCGGGCGAACGGCGGCAAGTTCTTCGACGAAAGCACCTTCGCCACGCTGATCGCGGGACCGGCGGGCGTCACGACGATGCAGCAGATGATCGCCCAGAACAAGGCATCCATCCCCGGCAACAACGATCTCGACGCCGTTGCCGCCTGGGTCGCCTGGCTCCAGGGCAAGGTAGCGATGCTGTTCTCCTGGCCGCCGACGGGTCGCATGACGGAGAACTATTCGCAGCGCGCCAAGGCGATCAATTTCGTGCCCAAATCGGAGATCGTGGGCAAGGCCGGCTATGCCCCCGTCCCGGGTGGGAATGGCGAGCATGCCACCGGCTTCGTCAAGGCGATCGCCGCGGGCTCGAACAATGAGGAGGCCGCCTATCTCTTCGCCCAATGGGCGACGTCGCCGCAGCTTTCGCTGGTCCGCGTCATGCTGCCTTACACGCTGCGCGATCCCTATCGCATCGCCCACTACACGTCGCCGCTCTATCGCGATCTCTGGCCCTCGGCGAAGGACTATCTGATCAATCTCAACAATGCGGCCAATGGCGGAGTGATCGATCTGTTCATGCCCGGCTGGCAGGATTTCGCCCTGTCGATCGACCGCATGTGCACCTCGGTCTGGGGTGGCGAGGATCCCCAGGCGGCGCTGACCAAGGCGGCGGCGGAATGGGACGCCACCAACCAGCGCCTCGGCATCGATGTGCAGAAGGCGGCCTATGAGCAGTTCAAGCAGCTCCCGGGCTCCTATGCCGACCACACGATCGAGAAGCTGGGGCAGGCGGTGAAGCTAGACTAAGGCACCGGATGCAGATGGGGCGGACCGGCAGGGGGCCGGTCCGCCCCATCGACCGGACAGGATCGAGGATGACGCAGAACCCATCCAGCATGGCAGCCGCACTCCCGCGCTGGCGGCGCTCGGCCTTTTCGGCCTTCATCGAGCGGCATTTCAAATGGGTCATCGTCCTGCCGGCGGTCCTGCTGATCCTGGTGCTTTCGATCTATCCGCTGCTGTTCTCCCTCTGGGTCAATTTCGTCAATTACGATTTCGAGATTCCTGGCCATGCCTTCGTCGGGCTGAAGAATTTCACCACCGTCATCTCCGACCCCAATGCGCAATCGGCGCTCTTGCTGACGATCATCCTGTCGGTGGTCAACGTCACGCTGGAGTTCCTGCTCGGCCTCGTGCTGGCGCTCGCCATGGTGAAGCGCTTCCGTGGCCGCGGGCTGGTCATGGCGATCCTGATCATTCCGCTGTTCATCAGCCCGGTGATCGTCGGCCAGTCCTGGGCGCTTTTTCTGCAGCGGCCCTTCGGCCCGGCCGACTATATCCTGACCCAATTGCTGGGCCGCCCGGTGGAGATCAGCTGGCTGACGCAGAGCCCCTGGTACTACATCGCCATCGTCATCGCCGATGTCTGGCAATGGACGCCCTTCATGTTCGTCATCCTGCTGGCGGGGTTGGCGGCCATACCCTCCCATCTCTATGAGGCGGCGGAGCTCGACGGGGTATCGACGACCCAGGCCTTCTTCTATGTGACGCTGCCGCAGCTGGCGCCGATCATCCTGCTGGCGGTGACATTCCGGCTGCTGGACGCGGTCAGGCTCTTCGATGTGATCTTCATGATGACCGGCGGCGGACCGGGGACCAAGACCTACACGGCGTCCTATTACCTCTACCAGGTGGGCTTCCAGCAATTCCACCTCTCGGTGGCGACGGCGGGAAGCTGGATCTTCCTGATCCTGCTCTCCGTCGTGATCATGGTGCTGGTGCGCCGCCTGCTGCGTGCGGAGAACAGCTGATGGCAACTTCCTTGAAGCTCAGGCGGCGGTCCCGGCGGGGCAAGGGCGCCGATGTGGTCCGGCTCGTGTTCCTGGCATTGTTCGTCGTCTTCGTGCTGGTGCCGCTCTACTGGATGGTCATCACCTCCATCAAGCCGACCAGCGACTATCTGACGGTGCCCCCGGTGTGGTTTCCGGCCGAGCCGACCATCGTCCATTACACGGCGGCGCTGTTCTCCTATCGCGGGCTGCAGGGGCTGATCAACAGCCTCATCGTGGCCTCGGCCTCAACGGTGCTCTCGACCCTGCTGGGCACGATGATGGCCTACAGCCTCGCCCGCTTCAACACGGGCGGCCATCACCTCGCCTTCTGGGTGCTGTCGCAGCGCTTCCTGCCGCCGGTCGCGATCATCCTGCCCATCTTCCTGCTGTTCCGGAGCTGGCATCTCTACGACACCCATATCGGCCTCATCCTCATCTACACCGTCATGACTCTGCCGCTGACGGTCTGGATGATGTACGCCTATTTCCGCCAGCTCCCGAAATCGCTGGAGGAAGCGGCGCTGGTGGACGGCTTGAGCCGCTGGCAGACGCTCTGGAAGATCGCCGTGCCGC
>DATHQQ010000507.1:0-2579 GCA_035482595.1 Verrucomicrobiia bacterium | reverse complement strand
CGAGGCGGTCCGGGTGACGGAGGCGGCGGCGCTGGCGGCTTCCAAGCTGATGGGACGCGGCGACGAGAAGGCCGCCGATCAGGCCGCCGTCGACGCCATGCGCCGGGCGCTCAACAATCTCGCCATCGACGGCACCGTCGTCATCGGCGAGGGCGAGCGCGACGAAGCGCCCATGCTCTTCATCGGCGAGAAGGTGGGCGCCGGCGGCCCGCCCATCGACATCGCCCTCGATCCGCTGGAGGGCACGACCATCACTGCCAAGGGCGGCCCGAACGCGCTGGCCGTCATCGCCATGGCGGAAGCCGGCGGCTTTCTCAACGCGCCCGACACCTATATGGACAAGATCGCCGTCGGGGCGGGCCTGCCCGAGGGCGTCGTCGATCTCGATGCGACGCCGGAAGAGAATCTGAAGAATGTCGCCAAGGCCAAGCATGTCGACATCGGCGACATCGTCGCCTGCATCCTCGACCGGCCCCGCCATACCGAGCTGATCCAGCGGGTGCGGGCCACGGGTGCGCGCATCATGCTGATCTCCGACGGCGACGTCAGCGGGGTGATCTCCACCTCCCGGCCCGACAGCGGCGTCGACATCTATCTGGGCAGCGGCGGCGCGCCGGAGGGCGTGCTGGCGGCCGCGGCGCTCCGCTGCATCGGCGGCCACATGCAGGGGCGCCTGCTGTTCCGCAACGAGGAGGAGAAGGGCCGCGCCCGGCGCATGGGCGTGAGCGACCTCAACCGCAAATACGCGCTGCTCGATCTCGCCAAGGGCGATGTCATGTTCGCCGCCACCGGCGTCACCGACGGCACCATGCTGCGCGGCGTGCGCCGCGACCGCTCGGGCGGCTTCACCCATTCCATGGTCATGCGCTCCAAGACGGGGACCGTGCGGCTGATCGAGGCGCAGCATAGCTGGAGCCGCAAGCCCGGCTTCGAGGGGTGATCCTGTGCATGACGGGGGTGCCGTGACGGCCGAGGCCTTCCTCGGCGTCGAGCGCTCCCTGCTGGGACGGCGCTGGCGCGCGCGCGGCGGCGAGGAGCGGGCGGGGCTCGCCATCGCCCAGCGCCTGGCGCTGCCGGAGATCGTGGGCCGCCTGCTGGCCGGCCGCGGCATCGCGCCCGAGGCGGCAGAAAGCTTCCTCAGCCCGACCTTGCGCGAATTACTGCCCGATCCCTCCCGCTTCCTCGATATGGACAAGGCGGCCGACCGCCTTGCCCGTGCAGTGCAGGCGGGCGAATCCATCGCCGTCTTCGGCGATTACGACGTCGATGGCGCTACCTCCTCGGCGCTTCTCGCCCGTTTCTTCGCCGCGGTCGGCAAGCCGATCCGCGTCTATATCCCCGACCGGATGAAGGAGGGTTACGGCCCGAACCTGCCGGCGCTGCTGGCCCTCCAGGCCGAAGGCGTGCGGCTGGTCATCACCGTCGACTGCGGCATCACCGCCTTCGAGCCTCTGGCGGCCGCGGCGGCTGCGGGGCTCGAGGTCATCGTGGTCGACCATCATGTGGCCGAGCCCCGCCTGCCCCAGGCGGTCGCGGTGGTCAATCCCAACCGGCTCGACGAGACCAAGGGGCATGGCCAGCTGGCCGCCGTGGGGGTTGCCTTCCTGCTGGCCGTGGCCGTCAACCGGGCCTTGCGCAGGGCCGGCTGGTATGGTGCGGGGCGGGCCGAGCCCGATCTGAAGCGCTGGCTCGATCTGGTCGCCCTGGGGACGGTCTGCGATGTGGTGCCGCTGACGGGCATCAATCGCGCACTGGTGGCCCAGGGGCTGAAGGTCATGGCGGGGCGCGGCAATACCGGGCTGGCGGCGCTGGCCGATGTGGCACGGCTGAGCGAACCGCCCGGCAGCTATCACGCGGGCTTCCTGCTGGGCCCGCGGGTCAATGCCGGCGGCCGGGTGGGGGAGGCGGGGCTGGGCGCCCGGCTCCTGGTCACCGAGGACGAGATCGAGGCCCGCGAATTCGCCCGGCGCCTGGACGGCTACAACGCCGAGCGGCGCCAGATCGAGGAGCAGGTCCAGGCCGCGGCCATCGCGCAATTTGAAGGACCGGGGGCCCAGGCGCGCATGGCGCCCGGCCTGGTCTTCGCGGCGGCCCGCGGCTGGCATGCCGGCGTGATCGGCATCGTCGCCAGCCGGCTGAAGGAGCGCTATGGCCGGCCCGCTTGCGTGGTGGCGATCGACGGGGAGGGCGAAGGGGCGGTCGGCAAGGGCTCCGGCCGCTCCGTCGCCGGCATCGATCTCGGCAGCGCCGTCATCGCCGCCCGCCAGGCGGGGCTGCTGATCAACGGCGGCGGCCATGCCATGGCGGCGGGCTTCACCGTCGCCGGCGGCCGGCTGGACGACCTCCGCGCGTTCCTGGCCGAGCGGCTGGGCGCCGGGCTGAACGGCGAGCCGCCGCAGGCAGTGCTGGATGTCGACGGCGCCCTCCAGACCGGTGCTGCCACGGCCGAGCTATTGGGCCTGCTGGAGCGGCTGGCCCCCTTTGGCAGCGGCAATGCCGAGCCCCGCTTCGTCCTGCCCGCGGTGCGCATCGTCTATGCCGATCCCGTGGGCGAGAACCATATCCGCTGCGTCGTCTCG
>DATHQQ010000506.1:0-12619 GCA_035482595.1 Verrucomicrobiia bacterium | reverse complement strand
CCCGGGCTGATGAGCTTCTATATCGCGCTGGCCCTGGTGGGCTGGGTCTCCTATGCCCGGCTCGTGCGCTCGCGGGTGATCGTGCTGAAGCATGCGGATTTCGTCATGGCGGCGCGGAGCCTCGGCTTCAGCGGGCCGCGCATCGCCTTCCGCCATATCCTGCCCAATGCGATCATGCCGGCTATCGTCTTCTCGGTGTCGGATGCGGTGATCGATATCGTGCTCGGCTCCTCCCTCAGCTATCTCGGCCTCGGCATCCAGCCGCCGACCCCGGAATGGGGGCTGATGATCGCCGAGGGCCAGACCTTCATCGCCAGCGCCTGGTGGATGACCGGCTTTCCGGGCCTCGCCATCATGCTGCTGGCCACCGGCTTCAGCCTCCTGGCCGACGGCTTCGCCGAAAAGCTGGGCCTGAGGGATTAGGCGATGGCATTGCTCGAGGTCGCCGATCTCTCGGTGGAGTTCATGAGCCCCGGCAGGCCGCTGCGTGCCGTGGACCAGGTCTCCTTCGTGCTCGAGGAGGGCGAGGTTCTGGGGATCGTGGGGGAAAGCGGTTCCGGCAAGACCGTCGCCTGCCGTTCGATCCTGCATCTGCTGCCCAGCAGCCGCGCCCGTATCGCCAGCGGAAGCGCGATGTTCGAAAGGCGCGACCTGCTGGCCTTGCCGGAGGCGGAACTCCGCCGGCTCCGGGGCAGCCGGCTCGCCATGATCTTCCAGAATCCCTCCACCCATCTCGATCCGTTGATGACCATCGGCCGGCAGGTGGCGGAGCCGCTGATCTATCATCGGGACATGTCCTGGCGCGAGGCGCGGCGGAAGGCGATCGACCTGCTGCGGCAGGTCGGCATCCCCGATCCCGCACGCAATGTCGACGCCTTTGCCCATCAGTTCAGCGGCGGGATGCGCCAGCGCGCCATGATCGCCGCGGCCATCGCCTGCGAGCCGCGGCTGCTCATCGCCGATGAGCCGACCACGGCGCTGGACGTCACGGTGCAGGCCCAGATCCTGCGTCTTTTGCTGGAGCTGCGCGACCGCACCGGCCTCTCCATCATCCTCATCACCCATGATCTCGGCATCGTCGCTGCCACCTGCGATCATGTCGCCGTCATGTATGCCGGGCGCATCATGGAGCGGGCCGCCAAGGCCGAGCTGCTGCGCCGCCCGCTCCACCCCTATACCCGGGGCTTGATGGGCTCGCGCCCGACCGCCGCCGCCCGGGGTCAGGAGCTGCCCTCCATCGAGGGCCAGCTTCCGCCGCTGGCTGATCTGCCCGCAGGCTGCCGCTTCCATCCGCGCTGCAATTTTGCCGAGGCGCGCTGCAGGACCGGTAATCCCCTGCCCGAGCCTGCGACGGCGACCCATGCCACGGCCTGCATCCGCTGGCGCGAGGTGATGGGGGGCGAGGCGGTGCCAGGCGACGCGAGCCTCGGCGCATGACCACGCTGCTCGAAGTCGAGGGGCTTCAGGTCCAGTATCGCGCGCCCAGCGGGCTCGGCGATTTCATCACCCGCCGGCCGCCGCGGGTCACCCGCGCGGTCAACGACGTCAGCCTCGCCATAGAGAAGGGCGACACCCTGGGCCTGGTGGGGGAGAGCGGCTGCGGCAAGAGCACGCTGGGCCGCGCCATCCTGCGCCTGACCCCGGCCGCGGGCGGCGAGGTGCGCTTCGCGGGCAAGGATGTGCTGGGCCTGCCGCCCCAGGATCTGCTGGCCTTCCGCCGCCGGGCCCAGATGGTCTTCCAGGATCCTTTCGCTTCGCTCAATCCGCGCCTCACCGTCGCCGAGACCCTGGGCGAGGTGCTTTCCGTCCACCGGCTTTGCCCGCCGCGGGATCTGGCGCGCCACGTGGCGGAGCTGATGGAACGGGTCGGCCTGCCGCGGGAATTCGCCGGGCGGCGCGGCGCCCAGCTTTCCGGCGGCCAGTGCCAGCGGGTCGGCATCGCCCGTGCGCTCGCCATGGGGGCGGAGCTCATCATCGCCGATGAGCCGGTCTCGGCCCTGGATGTGTCAATCCAGGCCCAGATCCTGAACCTCTTCACCCGGCTGCAGCGCGAGATGGGGCTCACCTTGCTCTTCATCTCCCATGACCTCGGCGTGGTGCGCCATCTCTGCCGGCGGGTCGCGGTCATGTATCTCGGGCGCATCGTCGAGATGGGACCGACGGAGGAGCTGTTCGAGAATCCGAAGCACCCCTATACCCGGGCCCTCATCGAGGCGATCCCCCGCATGGCGCCAGATTCCCGCTTGGCGCCGGGCTTGGCGAGCGAGCTGACGAGTCATACCAGCCTGCCGCCGGGCTGCCCCTTCCATCCGCGCTGTCCCGAGGCCATGGACCAATGCCGCAGCGGCGCCCCGCCGGCGCGTCGGCCTGTCGACGGCAGCGATGTCTGGTGTCACCTCTATCCGCCGGCATCCTGAGTCCCATTGCGTCATACCACGCAGGGCTTCAGACTAGACGGCCTAGAGGTGGCGCAAAGCCGCCATACCATCCACGACAAGACGGGCCGCAGCGGCCACGCGAACAATGACCAGGGAGTATATCCATGCCCGTACCGAATGCCTTGCGACGCGCGCTTCTCGCTGGGGTCGCCACATTGCTGCTGGCTGCCGCAAGCCCGGCCGCCTTTGCCGCCGGGGTGCTGAAGATCGCCCATGAGCAGGATGTGACGACCTTCGATCCCATCCTCACCATCCAGAACGCCGATATCTGGGTGATGGACAATATGAACGCCGGCCTGGTCCGCGTGACCAACGACGGCACGGGGCTGGAGCCGGATCTGGCGGAGAGCTGGACCGTCAGCCCCGATGCGAAGACCTACACCTTCAAGCTGCGCGATGGGCTCAAATTCTCCGACGGCAGCCCGCTCACAGCCCAGGACGTAAAGTTCAGCCTGGAGCGGCTGCGCGATCAGAAGGATTCGGTCATGGGCAGCATGTACAAGGTGGCCCAGAAGATCGACACGCCGGACGACAAGACCGTCGTCATCACCTTGAGCGAGCCCTCCGCGCCCTTCCTTTCGACGCTTGCCATGTTCGCCGCCTCGGTGGTGCCGCAGAAGGTGGTGACCGCGAAGGCCGCCGATTTCGGAAATTCCCCCGTCGGCGCCGGCGCCTTCAAGCTCAAGGAGTGGAAGCGCGGCGACCGGGTCATCCTCGAGCGCAATGCCAATTACTGGCAGAACGACCGGGTGAAGCTGGACGGCGTCGAATGGCTCTATATCGCCAATGACAATACCCGGGTGCTCAAGCTGCAGGCGGGCGAGGTCGATGCGATCCTCTTCGTCCCCTTCAATCAGATCGACAGCCTGGGGAAGGATCCGAACGTCGATATACATCTCGATCCCTCGAGCCGCGAAGACCACATGCTGTTGAACCACGCCCATAAGCCGCTGGACGATCTCAAGGTCCGCCAGGCGATCTGCATGGCGGTGGACCGTCAGGCCATCGTCGACACGGTGCTGTTCGGCCATGGCAAGCCGGCCAACTCCTTCATCCCGGGCGGGGCGCTGTTCTACAACGCGGACAACAAGGTCTGTCAGCATGACCCGGAGGCGGCGAAGAAGCTGCTGGCCGACGCCGGGGTGAAGGATATGTCGCTGAAGCTGCTGATCGCGGCCGGCAACAGCAATGACGACCAGACCTCGGTGCTGCTCAAGGATCAGCTCGGCAAGGCCGGTATCGACGTCCAGATCGAGAAGCAGGAGCAGGGCCAGGAGTGGAACTCGACGGTGGCCGGCGACTACGACCTCTCGCTCAACTACTGGACCAACGACATCATCGACCCCGACGAGAAGGCGACCTTCTCCGTCTACGGCGACAAGGACAACCGCTCCTACTACACCAACTACAAGAACCCGAAGGTGACGGCGCTGGTCGAGCAGGGCCGCAGCGAGATGGATGCCGCCAAGCGCAAGGAGATCTACGATTCCATGCAGCAGATCACGGCGGACGACGTGGCCTGGGTCGATCTCTATTACAGCCCCTTCCGCAATGCCTCGCGCAAGACGGTGAAGGGCTTCTACCAGAACCCCACGGGCCGCTTCATGCTCGAGGACACGTCGGTCCAGTAAGCGTAGCGGAGGCATGTAACGACGATCCATCTCGGCCGTCATTCCCGCGAAAGCGGGAATCCAGGGCTAGCGGCAAACCCTGGGCCCTGGATCCCCGCTTTCGCGGGGATGACGGAAGGAGATGATCTTGCACGCCTTCAAACCTAGGCGCGCCGCGCCTTCAGTGAAAACGCGAGGGGCAGGGAGGGGCGGCCGGCCGGCAGGCGGAACATGCGGTCGGGGCCTTCCTCCAGGCATTTGAACAGGCGCCAGGCGAGGCGGTCATGCTCATGGAGCCATTCGAGCGTGAGCCCGGCCTGGATCAAAGCGTTCAGGATGCTGCTGATCGGGTGATTCCATTCATGGGATTCCCGATTGACGATCTTCGCCAGCGGATCGGCGTAGTCCTCCTCCTGATGGAAGACCAGTGGGGCGCGGCCCTGGAAATACCCGTAGGTCGAGACGATCGGCCCCTCGGCCTCCGTCTGCTCCAGGCCGAGAGCAAAGGGATGGGCCTCCAGCAGATAGAGGAAGCCGCCGGGGGCGAGCATCTCAGCCACCACCTCGGCCCAGCGGAAGATATCCGGCAGCCAGCAGATGGTGCCCCAGGTTGAATAGACCACATCGAAGCGCTCGGCGATCAGCCGCGGCGTGTCATAGACATTGCCCTCGACGAAGCGCGCGGGGACGCCGGCCTCGCGCGCCAGCGCCTCGGCCTTTGCGATGGCCTCGGGTGAGAAATCCAGCCCTGTTGCGATCGCGCCCCGCCGTGCCAGGCAGAGCGTGTCCAAGCCGAGATGGCATTGCAGATGCAGCAGGCGCTCGCCGGCCAGCGGCCCGATCTCCTCGCTCTCGATGGGATAGAGCACATCCTCGCCCTGGAGGAACTCGGCCACCCGGTAGAAGGGGGAACGGGCATGAACCTCGACCACCTCGCTCCAGCGGGCCTTGTTGATGGCAAAGGATTTCTCGAAGGAATCGGTCATGGCGGCGAATCCATTGGCTGAGAGGCCGGCTATTTAAATCACAGAATCGCCCCATTTGCGGCCTTATGCCGCCCTGCGCGCACCCCAGATTCGAGTCGCAGAAGAAATGCGATCGGAGGGACGGCATGTCGGCTCGGACGGAGTCTTGGCGGGACAAGCTCGGCAATAAGCCGATCATCCCGCGCCTGCTCCTGTCGGCCTGGGGGATCGGATCGCTCCTCTGGGTCGCCGTCTGGCTGCGCATCTTCTATCTCTATTGCGATTTCGACGGGAGCTTCGCCTGTGTGGTCCAGGGCTTTCTCGAAACGGTGTTCTATAGCCTGCCCCAGGTGCTGGCCCGGGTGCTGGGTCCGCCCGCCTTGGCCCTGATCCTCGGTCTCGCGCTGCGCTGGGCCTTCAGGGCCTGGACCAGCCATTGGTCCCGCACACTTGCTTCCCGCCGCACCCTGGAGAGCGACGCGCTCAGCCTCAAATAGCTCGCGCGGCTCTCCTAAGTAGCTGCAATAATTATAAATTCTAGACCTGAGCCGAGTCCTGTGGGGACTCGACAAAATCGGCCTTTTGCGTTATATATTGAATGAACATTCAATCAATATATTCGTCGCATGAGGCCTACCATGACCAGCCTGAACCCCGCCCCGACCCCGCTGGTGGAAACCGCCCATGTGCTGGGCGAGGGCGAGCGCGGTGGGCTGCCCTGGTGGGCCTATTTCAACCTCGAGCTCCTGGAGATCGAGAAGGACGAGCTGTTCCGCCGCTGCTGGCAGCTGGTGGGCCATGTCAGCGATATCCCGACGCCGGGCGACTATCTGACCCTGGATGTGGTGGGGGAGCGCGCGCTCGCCATCCGCGGCAAGGATGGGATGGTGCGCTGCTTCCACAATGTCTGCCGCCACCGCGGCTCGCGGGTGGTGCGCGACGAGCGCGGCCATTGCCAGGCCACCATCGTCTGCCCCTTCCATGGCTGGTCCTACAATCTCGACGGCAAGCTGCGCGGCATGCCCAAGCCACGCTCCTTCCCGAAGCTCGATCCCGTGGAGCATGGGCTGGTGCCGCTCGAGACCGAGATCTGGATGGGTTTCATCTTCGTGCGCTTCCTGCCCAGCCGTCAGCCGAGCCTGGCCGAAATGCTGGCGCCCTATATGGCCGAGGTCGCCGCCTACCGCCTCGAGGAGGTGAAGCCGCTGGTGCCGCTCGCGGTCGAGGAGATGGCGGTCAATTGGAAGGCCGTGCGCGACGTCGACAACGAGGGCTATCACGTGCCCACGGCCCATCCGAGCCTGCAGGACCTCTACGGCCACAGCTATGTCGACGATGCGCATATCTACGGCACCTCGCGCTCCTTCGCGCCCTTCAACCAGGGCGAGGGCCGGCGCTGGAGCGTCAAGCAGTACAAGAAGATCCTGCCGGTGAACCAGAGCCTGCCGGAGAGCAACCGGCGCGCCTGGCTCTATATCGGGGTGTTCCCCAATCTCGTCTTCTCGCTCTATCCCGATCAGGTCAGCTTCTATCAGGAGTTTCCCATCACCATCGACCGGACGATCCAGCGAAGCGCCGGCTACGCGCTCCCCGACGAGCGGCGGGAGATGAAGCTTGCCCGCTATCTGGCCCGCCGCATCGACCGTGTCACCTCGCGCGAGGATACCCAGCTCATCCAATGGTCCTGGGAATCGATGCAGTCGAGCGGCTTCGAGGGCATGATCCTCTCCGACCTCGAGGCCGGGGTGCGCAGCTATCATGACCAGCTCCGCCGCCTCATGCCCATCACCACGCTGGAGGAGGAGCCCGCCCCCGGCAGCGTGGTGCGGCAGAACAGCGAGATGCTGGTCGCGCGCAACGCCCATGGCTGGGAGCGCCCGCGCGGCCGAGGGTGATCCACGGCGGCAAGTCTCTCTCTTCCGTCATGGTCGGCGAAGGCCGACCATCCACGAGTTTGTCTGCCGTGGATCCGGTATCCGCCTCAATCTGCGGTGACCGTCCGGGCCCGCTATCGTAAGTGCATCAACACGGAGGACGCGGGGTTGACGGAGGGGGAAATGGAACTCATGGGCTGCACCCGCAGTGCACCCCCGCCGACAAGTAGTCAGAAGCACGCAGCTTTTGGCGTGCAAACTCGTGGATGGTCGGCCTTCGCCGACCATGACGGCAAAGAGAACGAGGCTCGCCGACCGGATCGGGCTCCGCCACGTGATGCATTGGCTCACACCACCGTTAGCCGCACCGGGACATTGTTGCGCGTCGCGTTGGAATAGGGGCAGACCTCATGGGCCTTGGCGACGAGGGATTCGGCCTCGGCGCGCGAGAGCTCGGGGAGCGAGATCTCCAGCCCGACATCGAGGCCGAAGCCGCCGGCCGTGCGCGGCCCGATGCTGACGGTCGCCGTGACCTTGGCGTCGGCAGGAATCTTCGGGCCCCCGGTGGCGGCGACGAATTTGAGCGCGCTCAGGAAACAGGCGGCATAGCCGCTGGCGAAGAGCTGCTCGGGATTGTTCCCGGGCCCGCCCCCGCCGCCAAGCTCCCGGGGCGTGGCGAGCTTGACGCTGAAGCTGCCATCCGCCGTCGCGGCCTGGCCATCGCGACCACCGGTGGCGGTCGCCTTGGTGGTGTAGAGCGCCTTGATGGTCATCGGCCTTTTCCTTTCATGAACCCGCGGGCGGCAGCTCCGCGGGCAGGGTCACTTCCAGCATCTCGAGACCGCCCTCGCCCGCAAGGGCAAAGGGCAGGCCACTCGGCAGGACGCAGCTGTCGCCGGCTTCGAGCCGGTGATCGCCGAACGCCTCGCTCTTGAGGCCGAGCGCGCCTTCGAGAACGAAGAGCATCAGGAACTCGCCGCCATGGCCCTTGGTTGCTCCCGTGGCCGCGATGCCCGCCGATGCCGGCCTTACGACCCGCACGCCCGCCAGGCCCTCCGTCGCGGCACCGATGCCGGTGTCGCGCGCCTCGAAACCCGGCAGCCGCCAGGGGTCCCAGCGCGCCGAGGCCGCGACATGCCGGACGAAGCGCTGCCCGGCGAAGCGGCGCTCGGGCAGAAGGTGGGGCGTGGGAAGCGGCAGGACATGGTCGGCGATGGTCTCGTGAACCGCGGGGCAGCCGATCTCGATGACCTCGAGCCCGGGCGAGGCCTCCAGCACCCGGTGGCGGATCTCCGGTGGCTGCAGCACGCAATCGCCGGCCTCGAGCAGGAAGGGCCCGCCCTGGTCCTCATAGACGAGGCGCGTCCAGCCCTTGCGGCAATAGATCATCTGGAAGCGGATCTTATGGAAATGCACATAGTCGGGCACCGGCCCGCCTTCGGGGATGCGGATATGAGAGGCGACGAAGCGCCCGCCAAGGCGGCTCGGGATCAGATCGCGGTACTGCATGCCGGCGCGCCCCTCGCCCCAGGCCGAAGCGCCGGCCATGCGGGTGAGCACGAATTCCTGCCGGCCCTCTGGCAGCGTCAGGGGCGGGTGGGCGTCGACCAGCTCGATCCTCGTGCCGCCCGGGGCGATCATCTCGCTCGGCGTGCCGGCGGGCAGCGCCGCTCTGTCGCAGAGCAGGCGGAGGACCAGCGGCCTTTCGGTTTCGCTGCCGGCACTCGCCTCGAGTCGCAGGGTGACGCCATGGCCCGAGACGACGGCCACCGAGGGCGAATCCGCCGGCAGGATCAGATTGACCTTGAAGCCCAGCTCGGCGGTGAAGAAGCGCAAGCTGGCCGCCAGATCGGGACAGGGCAGCACGACCTGGGCGAGGCGGATGTGATCGGCGATCGTCATGGATGGCGGCGAAATCTTGCATTGGTCGCGGCCACCGGGCAAGCCCGGCGGCTCTTGCCTTCGGAATGCGGTATCTGCTGAGCTGAGGATCCGATGAAGCCCTGGAGGCGGACCTTGCCATGCAGAAATTCGCTCGGATCGGCCTCGCTGCCAGTCTTACGCTCGCCGCGACGCTTGCAGCGGCGCGGGCCGATCCAATCGATCCCCCGCGTTTCGACGCCCTGCTGGCCGTGGCGCGGGGCTACGCCGACGACCGGACGCTGATCTTCTATTGCCTGCGGCACGATGCGGAGATGGTCCCGTTCCTCTATGCGGGACTCCATTTCGATATCGAGGATGCCGTGCAAAGGCTGCGTGCTGCGGGCAGCGACGATCGCCAGAACGCCCTGCTGATCGAGGCCGTGCTGAGTCATGTCCGCTTCTCTGCGGCCAATGCCAAAGATCCGGCGCTGGACCAGCAATGCATGGCGCAGGACGTGGAGAAGAACTTCGCGATCCTGAAAGGCGTCGGCGTCCCTCTCGCCATCCGCCCACCGTTCGATGTGCTGACGCCCTGACGCCCGGCACTCCTCTGAGCCCAGGCCGGCAAGTCTCTCTGCCGTCATGGTCGGCCCTCACCGACCATGACGGCAGAGAGAGTTAGGCTTGCGGGAAGCGCGCGAATACCTGCGGACCCTCGCCTCCCAGCCAGCGGTCCAGGAGGCCGAGGCGGTCGTTGCCGAAGAAGAGCTTGCCGCGGCAGATGACGCTGGGCACGCCGAAAATTCCGCGCTCGATGGCCTCGCGCGTATTGGCTTCCAGCCTCTCGCCATAGGCCTTATCGGTACCGGCGGCGCGGATCGACGCGCTGTCGAGTCCGCAGGCAATAGCAAGCTCGCCGAGCGTTTCCAGATCGGAGATGTCGCGGCTCTCGCTCCAATAGGCGTGAAAGACGGCGAGCGCGAAGGCCGGCGCCTGGCCCAGCTCGGCGGCTCGCAAAGAAGCGCGCAGCGCCCGGGCGGGACGGAGCGGGTAGGCGGGATGGTAGTGCAAGCTCAAGCCGTAGAGCTCGGCCCAGTCCTGGAGATCCTGCTTGTACCAGGCGAGGAAGGCGCTGTTCTCCTCCAGCGGCCGGCGTCCGTCGATGGCCTCGATGAGGCGCGGCAGATGCAGCGGGCGCCAGGCGGACGCGAGCCCATGCCGCGCAGCCAGCGCCTCGATCTGCGTGGCGGCCAGATAGGCCCAGGGGCTGTGGAAGTCGTACCAGAACTCGAGCGCGGTCACGGCCGGGGGCCCCTCACGGCAGAGGCGCGATCACGGCAGGGGGCCCCATCATGGCAAGGGTTCCAGCGCGCCGGCCGCCGCCTGCTCGCGCAGCGCGACCTTGCGGATCTTGCCGCTCGCCGTCATGGGGAAGCTCTCCACCCGGAAGAAGCGGCTGGGGATCTTGAAGCGGGCGATGCGGCCCTGGCACAGCGCCGCCAAAGCTTCGGCCGTTACCGGGCCGCTGGCTTTGACGGCGGCGCCGACCACTTCGCCGTAGTAGGAATCGGGCAGGCCGAAGACGGCGATCTCGGCAATCGCATCATGGGCGCGCAGCAGATTCTCGATCTCGGCGGGGTAGATGTTCTCCCCGCCGCGAATGATCATGTCGCGCAGCCGGCCGCCCGCCACCACCAGCCGTCCCTCCGGCGTCAGATAGCCGAGATCGCCGGTATGCAGCCAGCCTTCGGCGTCGATGGTCTCCGCCGTCTCGGCGGGCCGGTTGTAATAGCCCCGCATGACCATGGGGCCGCGGGCGAGGATCTGCCCGATCTCGCCCGCGGGAAGCACCGCATTCGTCTCCGGCTCGGCGATGCGCAGCTCATAGCCGTGCAAAGCCCGGCCCGCGGTGGCGAAGCGTTCCTCATCCTCGAATTCCGGGCAGGTGATGAGGGTGGCCGATTCCGTCTGGCCATAGACCTGCGCCAGCCGCGGCATGGGGAATTCGGCCGCGCAGCGTTGCAGGATCGCCGGATCGGCATCGGCGCCGCCACAGCTGCCCGCCTTCAGCGAACGGAGGTCGAAGCGCCTGCGCTCGGGATGATCGAGCATGGCGGCATAGGAGGTCGGGACGCCGGAGAGCAAGGTACAGCGCTCGTTCTCGATGATCTCGAACATGGTCACGGGGTCGAAGGCCGGAATGCCCACATAGGCGGCGCCGTGTTGCAGGGGGCCCAGGATATTCAGGATGCAGCCCGCGCAATGGAACAGCGGGATGATGGAGGTCCAGCGGTCGCCGGCGATCACGCCGAGGCGTCGGCTGGTGCCCCAGGCATTGGCCAGCATGGCGCCATGGGTGAGCAGGGCGCCTTTGGGGAATCCGGTGGTGCCCGAGGTGTAGAGCAGGGCAGCGATATCCTCGGCGCGCACCGCGGGCAGGGCGCGGATCTCGCGGCCAAGCTTCAGCAACTCGTCATGGCCCATCGCCGTTTCCGAGGCGCCATCGAAGCAGACGACATGAGCCAGCCGCGGCAGCTTCGGCCGCAGCGCCTCGACCATCTCGAGATAGAGGTTCGAGCGGAAGGATCGCGAGAGCAGAAGGGCGTGACTGTCGGATTGGGCGAGGGCGTAGGCGAGGTCGTCATGCCGGTAGTGGCTGTTGAGCGGCACCATGACCATGCCGGCAAGGGCGATGGCGAGCTGGGCCACCGGCCATTCGAGACGGTTCTCCGCCAGCAGCGCCACATGAGCGCCGGGTGCCAGGCCGAGGGCGAGAAGCCCGCGCGCCAGGCTTTCGGAGTCCGCCAGCCAGGCCCCGAAGCTCCGCCGTCCGCCGCTCAAGGGAAAAGCCAGGGCCTCCTCCGTCGGGCGCAGGGCCGCCTGGTGGCGCAGCGCCGCACCCGATGTTTCGAAGGGAGAGAGAGCCGTCGCGCTCATGGCGCCTCTCGCAGCAGCATCCGCGCGATGATGTTGCGCTGGACCTCCGAGGCGCCTTCATAGATGCGCAGGATCCGCGCGTCGCGGGCGAGGCGTTCCAGCGGCAGCCGCCGGCTGAAGCCATAGCCGCCGTGGAGCTGCAGCGCCCGGTCGGTGACGCGGCCCGCCGTCTCGCTCGCCGCCAGCTTGGCCATGGCCGCGGCCCGGGTGAAATTCTCCCCCGACTGGCGCAAGGCGGCCGCCCGCAATGTGAGAAGCCGGGCGGCCTCGATCTCGACGGCCATATCCGCCAGCATCCATTGCACGCCCTGGCGCTCGGCCAGCGGGCTGGCGTCGATCTTGCGCTGCTTGACCCAGTCGAGGGTCGCCGCCATGGCGGCCTCGCAGATGCCGAGCGCCATGGCCGCCACCTCGATCCGGCCCCGGTCCAGCACCTGCATGGCGGTGCGGAAGCCCGAGCCCGGTTCGCCCAGGCGCTGGCTCGCCGGGATGCGGCAGTCCAGGGTGATCTCGAAGATATGGCCGCCGCGCATTCCCATGGTGGGCTCGGGCGCGCCGAAGCTGAGCCCTGCGGTACCCTTCTCCAGAATGAAGGCGTCGATGACGGGCCGCGGCCCCGTGCCGGCGCTGCGCGCGAAGACGATGATGAAATCCGCCGCTCCGGCATTACTGATGAAATGTTTGACGCCGGTGAGATGGACTGTGCCCTTGGCCTCGATGGCGCGGGTCGTCATATCCGCCGGGCTCGATCCCGCGCCCGGCTCGGTGAGGGCGAAGGCGCCGAGGCTGGTTCCCGCGGCGGCGTCCCGCAAATAGCGCGTCTTCTGCGCCGGGCTGCCGGAGAGCAGGATCGCGTCCGTCGCCAGGAAATGCGCCGTCACCATGGAGGCGGTCGCCGCGCAAGCCTTGGCAATCTCCTCGACGGCGCCCAC
>DATHQQ010000505.1:0-2050 GCA_035482595.1 Verrucomicrobiia bacterium | reverse complement strand
TCCTCGGCCCGGGCCGGCAGGCTCACGGCACCGATCTGGAAGACGGCAAGGAGAAGCAGAGCGGCAAGATGCCGGCGTGTAAGGCGCATGGCAGGTCTCCCCTAAGAGTTGCGGGGATTCCCTAGCAGGATTCTCATGGCGGCTTGATGACAGCGCCTGCGGCCTCACGTCACCCGGGCGGCGGCCGTCCGCTGCGGCAGGCGGGCGATCTCGCGGTCGATCAGGCCGCGATAGGCGCCGGCATGCCCCATCAGGAGATCGGGCGGGCCGTCCTCGACGATCCGCCCGACCTGCAGCACGAGGATCCGGTCGAAGCCGCGCAACGTCGACAGGCGATGGGCGATGGCGATGACGGTCCGCCCGCGCATCAGGCGGTCGAGGGCTTCGCGGATCGCCTCCTCCGCCTCGATGTCGAGCGCCGAGGTCGCCTCGTCGAGCAGCAGGATCGGCGCGTTCTTCAGGAACGCCCGGGCGATGGCGATGCGCTGACGCTGCCCGCCCGACAGCTTGACGCCGCGCTCGCCGACGATGGTGGCGAAGCCCCGGGGCAGGGCCTGGACAAAGCCGAGGCAGCGCGCAGCACCGGCCGCCGCAATCACCTCGTCATCGCCGGCATCGGGCCGGCCGTAGCGGATGTTGTCCATGATCGAGCGGTGGAATAGCGAGATGTCCTGCGGGACGGTGCCGATCTGGGCGCGCAGACTCTCCTGGGTGACGAGGGCGATGTCCTGGCCGTCGATCCGAATCCGCCCGGCATCCAAATCGTAGAAGCGCTGGAGCAGGGCGAAGATCGTCGATTTTCCACCGCCCGATTCGCCGACCAGGCCGACGCGCTGGCCGATCTCGATGCGGAGGTTGAAGCCCTCGAAGACCTTGGCGCCGCCGGGATAGGCGAATCCGACATTCTCGAAGACGACGGCGCCATGTGCCTCGGTCATGGGCGCAGCACCGGGCCGGTCGCGGATCTCCTGGGGCAGGAGCAGGGTCCCCAAAGCCTCGGCCAGCCGGGCCATATGCTGGCTGACATCGACGAGGGCATAGGCCAGCTCGCGGGTGGCTTGCAGGATCGAGAATCCGAGGGTGCAGACCAGGACGACATCCCCCGTCGTCGCCGCGCCGCGCTGCCAGAGGGTGATCGCCCAGGCCAGCAGCCCGATCATCATGCCGACGACGAGGAGCGAATGGAGCATCCGGAGGCGGTCCATGTAGAGCAGGCTCCGCCGCCGCGCCGTGGCCTCCCGGTTCAGCGCCCGTTCCACCCGTCGGGATTCACGCCGGATGCCGCCAAAGGCCCGCACGATGGCCATATTGCCGATGATGTCGACCATCTCGCCATCGACCGCGGCGGCCTTGTCGGCGAAGACCCGATGCAGCGGCTTCGCCGCCGCGGCCAGACGGAAGATGACGATGACCATGCCCGCGGAGACCAGGACCAGCCCGCCCGTCACCGCCGGGCTGACCGTGGCCAGAATCACGATCGCCCCGATATTGCCCACCATCGGCGGCAGCACGCTCCAGGCGAACATGTTCTCCAAAGTGAACACGGCGTTGCTGGTGGCCGAGACCCGGCTCGTGAGGGTACCCGGCTGCCGGTCGGCAAAGAACCGGGGCGCATGGCCCATCAGATGCCGGAACAGGTCGCGGCGCAGATCGGCCGTGACCCGGGGGAAGGTCACGCTGGAGATCACCCCGGCGAGGCGGGACAGGATGTGGTCGGCGGCGAGGAGGGAAATCAGCAGGCCGAAGGCGACCCAGGCCGCGCTCTTGCCACCGGCGCCGCGGGAGAGGGCATCGACCAGGGATTTCAGCCCATATTGCGTCCCGACCGCGCAGACCGCCGCGGCGAAGCCAGCGACCAGAATCGCCCCATGCAGATAGGGGCGCAGCCGGACATAGCGCAGATAGAAGCGGAGGGGCCGCTGGGCGTAGCGGGAGAGGTCATCCATCCCCCCCGGCTCCTGCGCGGTCGGTTTCATCAGTTCACGCTCCGTCGGGCACGGCCTTGCTGGCACCGACCGGTGTCTCGATGCGGGTCGGCGCCTTGATGCAG
>DATHQQ010000504.1:0-2502 GCA_035482595.1 Verrucomicrobiia bacterium | reverse complement strand
CTACCACGCCATCCAGGCGGGGATGGACATGGGCATCGTGAATGCCGGCCAGCTCGCCATCTACGAGACCATCGAGCTCGAGCTGCGCGAGGCCTGCGAGGATGTGGTGCTGAACCGGCGCGAGGATGCGACGGAACGGCTGCTCACTTTGGCGGAGCGCTTCCGCGGCACGGCGGGGCGCGAGGCCAAGGGGCAGGATCTCGCCTGGCGCGAGCGATCCGTGGACAAGCGCCTGGAGCATGCCCTGGTCAACGGCATCACCGAGTTCATCGAGGTCGATGTCGAGGAGGCGCGCGCCGCCGCCGAACGGCCGCTGCATGTGATCGAAGGCCCGCTGATGGCGGGCATGAATGTCGTCGGCGATCTCTTCGGCAGCGGCAAGATGTTCCTGCCCCAGGTGGTGAAATCGGCTCGGGTGATGAAGCAGGCGGTGGCCTATCTCCTGCCCTTCATGGAGGCGGAGAAGGCGGCAAGGGTCGAGAGCGGGCAGGAGGCCGAAGGCGGGCGCCGCAACGCGGGGCGCATCCTCATGGCGACGGTGAAGGGCGATGTCCACGACATCGGCAAGAACATCGTCGGCGTCGTGCTCGCCTGCAACAATTACGAGGTCATCGATCTCGGCGTCATGGTGCCGGCGACCAAGATCCTGGAGACGGCGCGGGAGAGGCAGGTCGACATCATCGGCCTCTCCGGGCTGATCACCCCCTCCCTCGACGAGATGGCTCATGTGGCCGCGGAGATGGAGCGGGAGGGCTTCTCCCTCCCGCTGCTGATCGGCGGGGCCACCACCAGCCGGGTCCATACCGCGGTCAAGATCCACCCGCGTTATATCAGTGGCCAGACGGTCTATGTCACCGACGCCAGCCGCGCGGTCGGCGTCGTCTCGAAGCTGCTCTCGCCGGAGACGCAAGACTCCTATGTCGAGGAGATCCGCGCCGAATACCGGAAGGTCTCCGAGGGCCATGCCCAGTCGGAAGCGGAGAAGCTGCGACTGCCTCTGGCCCAGGCCCGCGCCAGCGCCTTCAAGCCCGACTGGTCCGCCTATGATCCGCCCAAGCCCTCGTTTCTGGGCACGAAAGTGTTCGAGGATTACGACCTCGCCACCTTGGCGCGCTACATCGATTGGACGCCCTTCTTCCAGACCTGGGAGCTGAAGGGCCGCTATCCCGCCATCCTCGAGGATGCCAAGCAGGGCGTGGCCGCGCGCCAGCTCTTCGAGGATGCCCAGGCGATGCTCGCCAAGATCCTGGAGGAGCGCTGGTTCCGGCCGAAGGCGGTGATCGGCTTCTGGCCGGCCGGCGCGGTGCAGGACGACATCCGCCTCTTCGCCGACGAGACGCGGCGCGAGCCGCTGGCGACCTTCTTCACCTTGCGCCAGCAGCTCGCCAAGCGCGACGGGCGGCCGCGGGTGGCGCTGGCCGATTTCGTCGCCCCGGTCGAGAGCGGCAAGAAGGACTACATCGGCGCCTTCGTGGTCACCGCCGGCTTCGAGGAGCAGGAAATCTCGGCACGCTTCGAGCGCGCCAATGACGATTATTCCTCCATCCTGGTGAAGGCGCTGGCCGACCGTTTTGCCGAGGCCTTCGCCGAAGCCATGCATCAGCTTGTGCGCCGCGAGCTCTGGGGCTATGCGCCGCAGGAGATCCTCACCCCCGACGAATTGCTCCGCGAGGCCTATCGCGGCATCCGCCCGGCGCCGGGCTACCCGGCCCAGCCGGACCATAGCGAGAAGGCGACCCTGTTCCGCCTGCTGGATGCCGAGCGCCGGATCGGGGTCCGCCTGACCGAGAATTACGCCATGTGGCCCGCCTCCTCGGTCTCGGGGCTCTATCTGGCCCATCCCGAGGCCTATTACTTCGGGGTCGCCAAGGTGGAGCGCGACCAGGTGGAAGACTATGCCCGGCGCAAGGGCATGGAGGTGGCGGCGGTCGAGCGCTGGCTGGGGCCGATCCTGAACTACACCCCGGCACCCCGCCCCAACCCTGCTTGACCTGCGCGGCTTGACCTGCGCGGCTTGACCTGGTCCGGCTTGACCTATTCAGACCTGGCGCTTATGCTGGCGGCAACGTGGTGATTTGAGCCGACCGGCTTGCGGGCCACGTAAAACAATCCGCTAAAAGGTCGGTGGTCCTCCATCCAGACCCCGGCCGCTTGGTCGGGGTTTTTCGTTTCCGGGATGTGAGGGCGAAGGACAGGACAATGACGAGCGAGAGCGATTCGGTTTCGGCGGCGGGCTCCGCCACGGCGAGCGCCGCGCCGGCGACCACCACACCGGCCACCACCACCCCGGCCAATAGCCGCGGCGAGAGCGATTGGCGCCTCGCCACCAAGCTGGTCCAGGGCGGCATCCTGCGCTCGCCGGTCGGCGAGACCTGCGAGGCCATCTACATGACCTCGGGCTATGTCTATGGCTCGGCGGAGGAGGCCGA
Source organism: Verrucomicrobiia bacterium (assembly GCA_035482595.1). Taxonomy (GTDB): domain Bacteria; phylum Pseudomonadota; class Alphaproteobacteria; order Dongiales; family Dongiaceae; genus DASXQK01. The sequence goes on along the minus strand of DATHQQ010000504.1, from coordinate 73 downwards.
GGCCGCCTTCGCCAACAAGAAGCAGCGCTTCATCTATTCGCGCTTCAGCAATCCCACCGTGCAGATGTTCGAG
>DATHQQ010000503.1:0-3245 GCA_035482595.1 Verrucomicrobiia bacterium | reverse complement strand
AGGGAAGGAAGCGGGGGTCGAAAGCGGGCCGGTAGGGCTGGAAATGACCCGGCGTGGCGTCTTGCGCTCGACGATGACGCTGCGCTGGGCGCCGGCGCGGTTGCTGGTGACGACCATCCGGCTGCCGGTGCGGGCACTGCCGCCCTGCTCCATCACCCGCTGGCGCACCTGATCCTCGGGCAGCCCGATGAGGGTGGCAGCGATCTCGATCTGCTCACGAAGATTGTCGCTGAGGCCCTGGGCGGCGAAGATCGCCTCGTCCAGGGTGGGCGGCTCGTGGCGGACCCGCACATTGACCTTGGCTTTGGACTTCGCCTTGGGATGCTTCTTTGGACTTGGGTTCATGGCTTTTTGCTCCCCGACGGCAAAATTCTATCCGCCGATTCGATGCATGGTGCAGTGCAAAAATATCGGAGCTGCACTGCAACACGTCGATAGCCCCTAAAAACGCAACGCTTTGTCGCAGGAAAGGTTCCGACGCGGCGTCACTGCACGGCCCATTCTCGAGGAACCCGCGCCAGCGCCTGCCGCGCCTCCTCGACCACGCGGCGCAGATCTTCCCGGCTGATGCGGTCGCGAAGAAGCAGGATATCCACCATCGGATCGCTCATCAGCTCGTCGAGCCTCGGCTCGTGCCAGATCTTGTCCATCACCGCCTCCTGCCTTGCACTATGCGCAGGGCCGACTGTCGTCAGGTTCTGCGGCGCATAAGCGACGAAAATGGGGCGATTTCATGATCCCCGCTAAACTCTTCGTCATGTGGAGGGGCTCGAATCGCTCCGCAAGGGATCTACCCTCAAATCTGCGGCATGTGGCCGCCGCGCATCAAACCGGCGCATTCAGGGCTTTTCCCGGAGCAGGGCGCAGTCATGATCGAGAAGCTCCTCGCCCCAGCCGCGGGCAGGCTGGGCCGGGTCGACATGATCATCGAGGAGATAGAAGCCCTCCTGCCCCGCTCCAAAGCCGGCACCGGCAAGGGCGAGGGTCTGGCCACCCATATCGGCGGCCGCACCCGGAAGGCTTTCGGCGACGAGTCGGAAGGGATCGACGCCGGCGAGATCGGGGCCATCGATGCGCCGGGCGAGATAGGGATGGCCCGCGGGCGGCAGCGCCACCGGCGTCCAGCCGGCGCCGATCTCGGCGGCCTTTCCGGCGAGCGCCGCAATGACATCGGGGCGGAGGCAGTCGATATGGATATGCAGCTGGTTCTGGCTGCGCCGGCTGGCGGCGTTGATGGCGAGGCCGATATCCTGGCGCGGCAGACTGCGTCCGGCTTTTTCGTCGACGAAGCGCCGCGCCGCCCAGGCCGCCTGCCAATAATTCGGTGCGCCGGGCTGCAGGATCGCCGGGCTTTCGATTCCGGCGATCCGGGCGGTGGGGATCAGCAGGAATTGCGTCGCGCCACGGATATCCTTCAGCACCGCATAGCCGCCGGCGAGATCGACGAAGCTGCAGGGCGCCGGCCCCTTGCCGGCCGTGGCGTGGGGGACGCAGCGGTCATGGACGATCTTCCACAGCGCGTCGGGATCGGCGGCGCGGACGATGCCGGCCGGCAGAGCCAAGACCAGGAGGGCCGCGAGCAAGAAGCGATCGAGCGATATCCGCCGTGGTCTCATTCCCGTCTCCCGCGCCGAAGAGCGCTCCCTCACTCTAGCCGAGAAGTTTGACAAAGCGATCGCCGCAGAAAGCGATTGCTGTGGAAAGCGATGGTCGGGGGATGGGGCCGAGGCTCTGGCAGACGGCCTATGCAAAGTTCAGCTCGGGCGGCTGAAGTCGCACGCGCCATTCCGCCGCTGATGCCGAAGACCGCGGCCAATCCCGGCGGCCGGCTGCGAGGCTACCAGACGCGATACATCCAGTTGAAGAAGATGATGATGACCACGACCGCGAGCACCACGAAGGCCGCGTGATGGGCGCGGAAGCGGCGGCGACGGACCGGATGATGATGTTTCTGGCTCATTTGTTCCCCCCGTGGCCGGCAGCTTAGCGGCCCCGACGTCCGGTTGCGAGGACCTCCTGCATCGAATGCCAAGTCGCACCGCCCCGCATTTCCGGTGCGAGACATCCTCGGCATTGGGGGGTGCACGCCAGATCAAAGTTTGCAGCGGCAGTGGAAATGTACGTCTGCGAAGAAATTCGTGGCCATTCTCTCAATGCCAGCGGGGAAACCTAGGACTCGCCGACATAGGTCTGCTGCGACCAGTCGAGGAAGCGGCGCAGCCCCTCGTCGAGCTTGACCTGGGCGGCATAGCCGAGCTGGAGGCGCGCCTTGCGGATGTCGGGGCAGCGGCGGTTCGGCTCGTCGGCCGGGTAGGAGTCGGGATACTCGATGATGTTTCGCGCGATCGGTCGACCGATGACGCCCTCAACCCTCCCCACCAGATCGAGCATCGAGATCTCGGGGTCGGGATTGCCGATATTGTAGCTCTCGCCCGGAACGCCCTTCAGGATCACCAGCAGGAATCCCACCATCGCATCGGTCACATAGCAGAACGTCCTGGTCTGACTGCCCCGGCCATAGATGTTGAGCGGCTTGCCGCTCTTGATGCGCGAGGCGAAATTGGGAAGCACGCGGTAGTCGGTTTCCTGCATGCCCGGCCCGAAGACATTGAAGGGCCGGATGACCGTGGTCGCGACGCCATGCTTCTCGTGAAAGATGTAGCAAAGCGTCTCGCCGACCCGCTTGGATTCGTCGTAGCAGGCGCGCGGGCCCTGGCAGGATACCTGGCCGCGATAGGATTCCGGCGTCGGCACATGCACCGCATCCGGATCGCCGTATATTTCCGACGAGGAAAAGAAGGTCAAGCGCGCGTGATGGCGGTGCGCGAGCTCCAGCATGTTGCGCGTGCCTGTGATTGCCACCTCGAGGGTCTCGAGCGGATAGGCGCGGTAGTAGAAGGGGCTGGCGATGCCGGCGGCGTGGATCACGTAGTCCAGCGGCCCGTCCCAATCCATCGGCTGGATCACATCGTGCTGGCGAAAGGTGACGTTGGGCAGATCGGGCATGCGGCTGCCCGATTCGCCGGCGGTGATCAGATTGTCGGCTGTAACCAATCGGCAAGGGTCCTTCAGGACGCTGCGATTGAGCTCCAGGATCACCTCGGTGAAATAGCGGCCGAGGAAGCCCCGCCCGCCCGTCAGGAGTACGGTCTTGCCGGCCAGGTCCTGGGCCGGCTGTGCGAGGCGGCGGGCGATCTCCTCGATATCGGACGGCAACACGATGGCATTCACCTCAGATCAGCTCG
>DATHQQ010000502.1:0-2756 GCA_035482595.1 Verrucomicrobiia bacterium | reverse complement strand
GACGATGCGACAGTCCTTGTGGCGGCGCTTGGCCGATTTCAGCGAGTTGACGACCTTCATGACACTTACCTTCGAGAACGCTTGCCGACCCTTTGGGGAGGCCGGAAAATAGGCATCCGGCCTCCGCCTGTCAACCCTGGCCCACCCAGCGCTGGAATTCGGCATGAATCCTCGGCAAACCACGGTCCGACGCCTGGCGCCCGAGGAGGCGGAGGTCTTCCGTAGCATCCGGCTGGAGGCCCTGGCTACCAGTCCCGAAGCCTTCGCCACGACCCTGGCGAAGCAGGCTGCCGACCCCCTCGCCCATTTCGCCCAGACCCTGACGGAGGCCGCCGTCTTCGGCGCCTTTCTCGAAAGCGAGATCGTCGGGATGGCCGGGCTCTACCGCGAGCAGGGCGAGCGCAAGCAGCATCGGGGCGTGCTCTGGGGGATGTATGTGCGTCCCGCCGCCCAGGGCCGGGGCATCGGCCGGGCCTTGCTGCGCGCCCTGCTGGCCCATGCAAAGGGCGAGCTCGAGCAGGTCCATCTCTCGGTCGTCAGCGACAATGAGCCGACCCGCCGGCTCTATGAAAACGAAGGCTTCACCGCCTATGGCCTGGAGCCCCATGCCCTGAAGCAGGGCCAGCGCTATCTGGACGAGATCCTGATGGTGCGGTTCCTGAGGTGACGCGAAGCGCCCTCGTCTCTTCTCGTCATTCCCGCGAAAGCGGGAATCCAGGGCAACAATCGAGATCTACGGCCCTGGATCCCCGCTTTCGCGGGAATGACGGAAGGAATTGAATGGCCGCTCCTCACCGCTCAGAGGGTCCGATTCGCCTTTCATAATGCTCAGGCGGGTCTATTCTCGAAACCCGCGCTTGCACCGGGAAGCCGAACATGCCCGACAGGGTCGAATTTCTCCGCGATGGCGAGCACGCGCCCGAATTCATGATCGAGGAAACGCGTTTCTTGGCGGAGTTCGGCGAGATCCGCGTCGTCTGCCGTATCGAGCGCAGGGGTTGGTATACCAAGTTCGGCTCCAACAAATCCGGCCCACGCGGCCGGGCGGCCGTTTTCGATAAGAACAGGGCGCTCATCGAGCGCGCCGCCGAACGCAAGATTCTCGCCGGCGATTTCGACAGCAAGAGCTGGGATGCCGATCCCGCAACCTGGTCCATTCTCCTGACGGGCGACGACCTCAAGATCGCATAATAGTAGTGCCGTAAGATCAGCAACGGCCTTCACTTTTACGCCATATCAACTGTCGGTGACAAAAATAAGCTCAGACGGATATTTGACCATTTGAGAGGATATGAGAGGATATCAGCTAACTCGCTAGCTAGCGACGGTGGCTGCGGCTGCAACAGGGAGGAAATCATGCGGCGGATAATGGGGGCGGCCATGCTGGGCGCCGCGATTGCGCTGGGAATGTCGGTCGAGACGGGTCACGCCCAGGACAGCGCCAAGCCCAACATCCTGGTCATCTGGGGCGACGATATCGGGTGGTTCAACCTCAGCGCCTACAACCGCGGCATGATGGGATATCGGACGCCCAACATCGACAGCGTCGCGAACGGCGGCATGATGTTCACCGACGCCTATGGCCAGCAGAGCTGCACCGCCGGGCGATCGGCCTTCATCACCGGACAGTCCCCGCTGCGCACCGGCCTGCTGAAGGTCGGGTTGCCGGGTGCTCCTGAAGGCTTGTCCGGCGAAGATCCCACGATCGCCGAGCTGCTGAAGCCGCTGGGCTATGCCACCGGCCAGTTCGGCAAGAATCATCTGGGTGATCGCGACGAGCATCTGCCGACCAATCACGGCTTCGACGAATTCCTCGGCAATCTCTATCACCTGAATGCCGAGGAGGAGCCCGAGCATCCCGACTATCCGCAGGATCCCGAATTCAAGGCGAAGTTCGGCCCGCGCGGCGTGATCCACAGCTATGCCGGGGGCAAGATCGAGGATACCGGACCGCTGACCAAGAAGCGCATGGAAACCATCGATGCCGAGTTCCTCGCCGCAACCGAGGATTTCATCGGCCGGGCGCATCAGGCCAACAAGCCTTTCTTCGTCTGGTTCAACACCTCTCGCATGCATATCTGGACCCATCTCCAGAAGGAATCCGAGGGGAAGACGGGTCTCGGGGTCTATGCCGACGGCCTGGTCGAGCATGACGATCAGGTCGGGCAGTTGCTGAAGAAGCTCGATGATCTCGGCCTGACCTCCAACACCATCGTCATCTACTCGACCGACAATGGCGCCGAGCTGATGACATGGCCGGATGGCGGCATGATTCCTTTCCGCGGTGAGAAGAACACCAATTGGGAAGGCGGCTATCGCGTGCCGATGATGGTCCGCTGGCCCGGGCACATCCAGCCGGGCCAGGTTTCCAATGTGATCATTTCCCAGGAGGATTGGCTGCCCACCCTTCTGGCCGCCGCCGGCGAACCGGATATCAAGGAGAAGCTGCTCGCCGGCGACAAGGTCGGCGACAAGACCTTCAAGGTCCATCTCGACGGGTACAACTTCCTGCCCTACCTCACCGGGCAGACGAAGGAGTCGCCGCGCAAGGAATTCTTCTACTTCAGCGACGACGGGCAGCTCGTCGCTCTGCGCTACGGGCGCTGGAAGCTCGTTTTCGCCGAACAGCGGGCCCATGGCCTCGATGTCTGGCAGGATCCCTTCGTGACCCTGAGATTCCCGAAGCTCTTCGACCTGCTGGGCGATCCCTTCGAGCGCGCCGATTATGAGGCGATCGACTATGCCCATTGGCGGAT
>DATHQQ010000501.1:0-2276 GCA_035482595.1 Verrucomicrobiia bacterium | reverse complement strand
TCACGTCCGGCTACATCACGAGCGCCACCGGTCGCACCGGTGAGGCCGTGCCGCCGCGCATCTTGAGCGGCAGGCAGACGAAGAGGAACTCCTTGCCGGCCAGCTTGTCGAGATTGCAGAGCTGCTGGACCATGCAGATCCCCTTCTTCAGCCAGATCTCGTGGGTCGGCCACCACCATTGGTGGGGATCGTCCATACCGATGAGATCGGTCGCGAAGATCGTGATGTTGCGATCGACGAGCCACTGCGCCGTATCCGTCGGCACGAAGGGCCGTTCCATGATGAAGCCCGGCTTCTGCCAATCCTTGTCGACGCCGGTCCAGCAGATCGTCGCGGTGCCGCTGCCGATCTTCTGGCCCGATTTCTTCTCCGCCGCCTCGAGGTCGGCAATGGTGATCGCCTCGCCGTTGGCGCGGTGGGTGAGGTCCAGAAGATGGCCGGGAAGGATCGTCTGGTCGAGCGGCACCTCGTCGACGGTCTTGCCGTGCTCGTCGAAATGGCGCGGCGCATCGATGTGGGTGCCGCAGTGCTCCGCCATCAGGATCATCTTGCCTTCGGTGGCGAGCTTGCCGCCGCTGATCTTGCGGGTGTGTTCGAAGGTTTCCAGAGGCCAGAAGGCGCAATGATTGGCGCCGAGATTCGGCATGTCGTTGTAGTACTCGTGGCCGAGATCGATGATCTCCTTGAAATACGTCTTCATGGCCTCACGCCTCCCTGTTGTTGCCGCGGGCTCAAACGCCGTCTTGTGCAGATTGCGCAAATAATACGCACAACGCGCAAGCCTCCCGGGCTTCCGGAACCGATCGGTATGTGACTCCAGTGCAACTCATGCACTGCGATGCAATCCACGGACTGCGGTGCAACCTGCGTGCCAGAGGCTTTGCCACGCCGACCAGCGGCGCTGCTTGGCCTGCAACTTGCTAGCTCCCGTGTGCGGGATGTCTCGGCGACGCGACCAGCGAGCCGGCGATTCAGGGGACGGAAACAACGCAGCAATCAGTGGAGGTCTGGCGATGGTTCGATCCAAGTTGCTTTTCGCCGTTGCAGTGGTTCTGGGCAGCTCAGCCATGATCCTGGGGACGGTTCCGGCAGCCCGAGCGGCAGACCCACCGAAATGCGAGCCGGACAAACTCGCCGCCAAATATCCGGGGCTCGCCGGCAAGAAGATCATCATCGGACAGGATGGCGAGAGCCCGCCCTACAGCTTCCGCGACCCGAAGGATTTCAACATCATCATCGGCGCCGATGCCGATATGGTCCGCGCCGCGTTCAAGTGCATCGGCGGGCAGTTCGAATTCAAGCTGGGCGGCTGGTCCGGTCTGCTGCCGGCAGTGATCGCGGGTCAGGCCGATGTCATGTGGGACAATCTCTACTTCACGACCGAACGCGCCAAGCAGGTCGACTACGTCGTCTACATGATCGCCGGCACCGGCGCCCTGGTGAAGAAGGGCAACCCCAAGAAGATTACCGGCATGGATAGCACCTGCGGTCTCACGGCGACGGCCGGGCTGGGGACGGTCGAGGAGGCGGCGTTCCGCGACCAGAGCGAGAAGTGCAAGGCGGCCGGCAAGGCGGTCATCAATATCATGACCTATCCCGATATTCCGGCCGGCACCCGCCTCATCCAGAACGACCGTGCCGATATCCTCCTGAGCGACCTGGCGATGGTCGATCAACTCTCGGCGAACAACCCGACGGTATTCGAGCGCGGCTTCAAGGTGATCAGCGACTTCAAGATCGGTGTCGCCATGAAGAAGGGCAACGAGGATCTCCTGAAGGCGATCGCCGACGCTCTCACCGTGCTGCAGGCCGACGGCACGCAGAAGAAGATCTACGAGCAGTACAAACTCGATCCCGCCCTCATCCTGCCGATCGCGATCCAGCGCTGAAGATGGTCTGAGCGGGCGGTTCCGTGGGCGTCCTGGGCGGCGGTGCGTCGTGAAAGGCCGGCTCGCGCTTTTCATCGGGCCGCTCTGTCTCGTGCTGTTCCTGCTGGGCTGCGACAATCGGAGCGGCGGCCAAGGCGGCGCGACATTGTCCCAGCTCGCCGGTGGCGGCTCGCCGGTCGGCGAGGGCCAGGCCGGCTGGCTGGGCGAGCTTCTGAGCTACGTCGTCCTGCCCTTCCTCCTGGAGGGTGCGCTGCTGGCGGTACAGATCTCGGCGCTGGCGATGGTCGGGGGTGTCTTCCTCGGCCTCGGGCTGGCGCTCATGCGCCTGTCGTCGCACGCGCCGATCCGTGCGGCTGCCTGGATCTATATCTGGTTCGTGCGTGGAAC
>DATHQQ010000500.1:0-2931 GCA_035482595.1 Verrucomicrobiia bacterium | reverse complement strand
CGGCGGGGTCGCAACCCCCTCGATTGTCACCTGATCCAGGCGAAGGCGCCGGCCGGTGGGAAGGAATTCCACCTCCCGCACCCGGCCCCGCACATCCACGCCCTTGAGCCTCTCGGCCAGCATGGGGGCCTCGACGGTGGCCGTGCGCAGCTCCGCCGCGGCAAAGCCCAACACCGCGACGAAAAGAGCGAGGCAGAGAAGGCGTAGCGCCGGCCGGCGCCACAGCAGAACCAGAAGCAGGGCGGCCGCCCCGACGCCCGCGAGGCCCAGCCACAGCGGCGGCTCCACGGACAGGTCGAAATAGAGCGCCACGCCGGCCCCCATCGCCACCGGCAGCCAGAGGACCCAGCGATCCCGCTCGCCGGCCAGATTGTCGGCGAGGATGGCCATCCATCGCCGAAGAAGCTCGCCCAGCCGCTGCATGTCCCCGGCACCAGCCTCCCTGGCCCCGAGTATTCCATTCCGGGCAGCTTCTCGTCCAAAGATTGTGGGGGACCGCGACCGCGCCAACATCGTCGCGCCTACGTTGTCCCGCCAACATTATCGCGCCAACATTGTCCCGTCTCTGGGCCCTATGCTAGACATCCGCCTTCACCGGCATCTCAGCAGCACAATGACCGTCGTCACCCGCTTCGCCCCCTCGCCCACGGGCTATCTGCATATCGGCGGCGCCCGCACCGCGCTGTTCAACTGGCTCTATGCGCGCCATCACGGCGGGCGCTTCCTGCTGCGCATCGAGGACACGGACCGCCAGCGCTCGACCCAGGCGGCCATCGACGCCATCATCGATGGGCTCTCCTGGCTGGGCCTCGAATGGGACGGCGATGTGGTGCACCAGTTCGTGCGCGCCCCGCGCCACGCGGAGGTGGCGCGCCAGCTCCTGGCCGAGGGCAAGGCCTATTACTGCTATTCCACCCCGGCCGAGCTCGAGGCCATGCGCGAGGCCGCCCGCGCCGCGGGCAAGCCCATGCGCTATGACGGCCGCTGGCGCGACCGCGATCCCGCCGAGGCGCCCAAGGATGTTGCGCCGGTCATCCGCCTGAAGATGCCCCAGAGCGGCGAGACGATCGTCGTCGACGAGGTGCAGGGCGAGGTCAGGGTCGGCAATGAGCAGCTCGACGACATGGTGCTGCTGCGCGCCGACGGCACGCCGGTCTATATGCTCTCCGTCGTCGTGGACGATCACGACATGGACATCACCCATGTGATCCGCGGCGACGACCATCTGACGAATACCTTCCGCCAGGTCCAGCTCTACGATGCCATGGGCTGGCCGAAGCCAAGCTTCGCCCATGTTCCCATGATCCATGGCCCCGACGGCGCCAAGCTCTCGAAGCGCCACGGCGCGCTGGGCGCCGAGGCCTATCGCGAGATGGGCTATCTTCCGGAGACCCTGCGCAACTATCTGCTGCGCCTGGGCTGGGCCCATGGCAATGACGAGATCATCTCGACCGAGGAGGCCATCGCCTGGTTCGGGCTCGACAGCATCGGCCGTTCGCCCGCCCGCTTCGATCTCGCCAAGCTCAACAATCTGAACGGCCACTACATCAGGGCCGCCGACAACGGGCGCCTCGCCTCGTTAGTGCTGCCGCGGATCGCCAAGCGGCTGGGTACGGTTCCCGACAGCGCGGCCGAGGCCCGGCTCGCCGCCGGGATGGAGGGGCTGAAGGCACGCGCCGAGACGCTGGAGCAGCTCGCCGACAATGCCTTGTTTTATGTCCGGCCCCGGCCCCTGCCGATCGACGACAAGGCGGCGAAGCTCCTGACCCCGCCGGCGCGGGGCCATCTCGCGGCGCTGGCCACCCTGCTGGCCACCGCCGACTGGACGGCGGAGGGGCTCGAAGCGGCGGTACGAAGCTTCGCCGAGGCCGAAGGCTTGAAGCTGGGCCAGATCGCCCAGCCGCTGCGCGCAGCACTCACCGGCTCGACCGTATCACCGGGCGTTTTCGAGGTGATGACCGTGCTGGGAAAGGCCGAAGTGCTGGAGCGTTTGGCCGATGCGTCGGCGCCGCCGATCTCATGATCCGGCACCTCGCCGCCGGGCAGCTTTGCCGCCCGGCATGGGGCTCATGTTGAACCGTAACCTGTTCCAGCCTATGTTTATTGCAGTGCACATTTTGCACCGCACAATCGGAGGTGACGACCATGGCGAATGACGCCGCTCCCCCGGGCAAGAACTCGGCCAACCATGTCACCGTCAGCGATCCCACCGCGGGCAAATCCTATGATCTGCCCGTCATGGACGGGACGATGGGTCCCCGCGTCATCGATGTGCGCAAGCTCTATACCGAGCATGACGTTTTCACCTACGACCCCGGCTTCACCTCAACCGCCTCCTGCGAATCCAAGATCACCTATATCGACGGCGAGAAGGGAATCCTGCTCCATCGGGGTTATCCCATCGAGGAGCTGGCGGAGAAGAGCGACTTCCTCGAGGTCTGCTACCTGCTGCTCTATGGCGAGCTGCCCAATGTGCCGCAGAAGGCGGAATTCCGGAAGAACATCACCTATCACACGATGCTGCATGAGCAGATCCACACCTTCTATCGCGGCTTCCGGCGCGATGCGCATCCGATGGCGGTGATGGTGGGCGTGGTGGGCGCCCTCTCGGCCTTCTATCACGACAGCACCGACATCAACGATCCGCGCCAGCGCGAGGTGGCTTCCCATCGTCTGATCGCCAAGATGCCGACCATAGCGGCCATGGCCCATAAATATTCGACCGGGCAGCCCTTCATCTCGCCACGCAACGACCTGACCTATGCCGAGAACTTCCTGCGCATGACCTTCGCCGTGCCGGCGGAGGACTATGTGGTCAACCCTGTCGTCGCCAAGGCGATGGACCGCATCTTCATCCTGCATGCCGATCACGAGCAGAACGCGTCGACCTCCACCGTGCGCATGGCCGGATCCTCGGGCGCCAACCCCTTC
>DATHQQ010000499.1:0-2293 GCA_035482595.1 Verrucomicrobiia bacterium | reverse complement strand
GCGCCCTCATCATCTTCCGGCCCGGCATCGGGCTCTTCCGCTGGCCGGCCTTGTTCCCCTTCGCCTCCGGCTTCTGCTACGCCTTCTATGCGCTCTGGACCCGCCAGCTAGCCGGCTCGGCAGCGCCCCTGATCACTGCGGGATTCACCGCTTTGGTCGGGGCATTGGCCACCTCGCTCACGGCACCGCTCTTCTGGGTGACGCCGACGCCCGGCGAGGCCGGGCTCATGCTGGCCATCGGGCTGATCGCCGCCATCGGCCATTATCTCCTGATCCGGGCCTATGAGCGGGCGCCGGCCTCGCTCCTGGCGCCCTTCGGCTATTTCGAGATCATCATGGCCGTGGTCGTGGGCTTCGTGCTCTTCGGCGATTTCCCCGATCTCTGGACCTGGGTCGGCATTGCCGTGCTTGTGGGGAGCGGCCTATACATCTCGCTGCGCGAGCGAAAACTCATGATCCAAGGGGCCGACCTATGACCCGACCGGTGCGATTGATCGAACTTGGCGGCCTGGCGCCCGCCGAGCGGGCGAAGCTGCTGCAGCGGGCCGAATCCGATCTCTCGGCCTATATCGAGAAGGTGCGGCCGGTGATCGAGGCCGTGCGGACCGAGGGTGACGAGGCCCTGGCGCGCTTCGCCCGCGAGTTCGACAAGGCGCCGCTGACCGCCGATGCCATCGCCGCGAGCAAAGCCGATTTCGACAAGGCCTTCGATCAGGTCGACCGCAAGGTCGTCGGGGCCATCGAATTCGCCATCGACGGCATCCGCCGCTTCCACGAGGCGCAGAAGCCGGAGGAGATGTGGCTGAAGGAGATCCGGCCCGGCGTCTTCGCCGGGGAGCGCACGACCCCCATCGCCTCGGTCGCCTGCTATGTCCCCCGCGGCAAGGGCGCCTTTCCCAGCGTGGTGATGATGACGGCCGTGCCCGCGGTCGTCGCCGGCGTGCCGCAGATCGCTGTCCTCACCCCGTCGGGGCCGGATGGCAAGGTCGATGCGGCGAGCCTGATCGCCGCGCGGCTGGCCGGCGTCGAGCAGGTCTATAAATGCGGCGGCGCGGCCGCGGCGGCCGCCGCGGCTTACGGCACCCGCACGGTGCCGAAGGCCCTCAAGATCGTCGGACCCGGCAGCCCCTATCACGTGGCGGCCAAGCGCCTGCTCGCCGATGTCATCGATCCCGGCATTCCCGCCGGCCCCAGCGAGGCCATCGTGCTCGCGGACGAGACCGCCGATGGGTGGCTCGCCGCCCTCGACCTCATCGTCGAATCCGAGCATGGGCCGGATTCATCGGCTTACCTGGTGACGCCCAGCCGCGCCGTGGCCGAGGCTGCCGTCGCCGCCATCCCGCAGCATTGGGCGCGCATGGGGGCGGAGCGCGTGGGCTATTCCGCGGCCGTGCTCGGGGGGCCGCGCGGCGGTGTGCTGATCGCGCCCGACATCCGAAGCACCTATGACTTCATCAATGACTACGCCCCGGAGCATCTGGGGATCATGGGCGCCGAGCCCTTCCAGCATATGAGCCACATCCGCAATGCCGGGGAGATCCTGTTGGGCCCGCATACGCCCTTCACCTTGGGGAATTTCGTCATCGGCCCCAATGCGGTGCTGCCGACCTCCGGTGCGGCACGTACGGTCTCGCCGCTCTCGGTCCTCGATTATGTGAAGCGCAGCTCCATCGCCTATGTGACGGCGGCCGGATATCCGCTCCTCGCCCCCCAGGCCGAGGCGCTGGCCCGCTACGAGGGCTTCGACGGCCATGCCAATGCGGTCTCCGATTGGCGACGGCAGGGTAAAGACAAGAAGATGTGTTAATGTTTCCGAGGTCTAATCGACAGGCCTCTCCCATAGGAGCAATCCATGACCGTCACGCCCTCCGCCCAGAGCCTCGGCTCCTCCCTCCATTCGCTGCGCACCAAATGGGGCTGGGCCGTCGCCCTCGGCGTCGTGCTCATCCTTTGCGGCATCATCGCCTTGCTCAGCGTCGTCGAGGCCACGGCCGTCACGGTCATCTGGGTGGGCGCGATGATGATCGTGGCCGGCGTGGTCGAGATCGTCCATGGCGTCCAGATGAAGGGCTGGGGGCGGGCCACGTTGTGGCTCATCGCCGGGGCGCTCTATGTCATCGGCGGCGTCTTCGCCGTATTCAACCCGCTGCTGGCATCGGTGGTGCTGACCCTGATCCTCGCCATCGCCCTGGTCATCGCGGGCGGCGTGCGCATGGTCCTGGGATTCCATCTCAGAGGCGGCGGCCATTCCGGCTGGGTCATCCTCTCGGGCGCGCTCACCTTGCTCTTCGGC
>DATHQQ010000498.1:0-2909 GCA_035482595.1 Verrucomicrobiia bacterium | reverse complement strand
AGCTTCAGCTCCAACGCCGCCTATCGCGCCGCGGCCATCAGCCTCCGCGGTGCCGCCCTCCTGTCCTCCCCGCTCACCATGCCGCCGGGGCACTACGCCGAGGTCAAGGACATCGTGCTCACCTTCAGCCCGAAGGAGGTGCTGCAGTGAGGGATGCGGCGTCTCTGTCTGCCGTCACCCCGGCGAAAGCCGGGGTCCAAGGGCGAGCGGCAAAGTCCCGCGCATGTGGCCCCTGGATTCCGGTTCTCGCCGGAATGATGGAGGAAAGGAAAATGCTCTACTCCAACGACCGCGCGACGCGAAACCCCGCGTAGTTGGAGTAGTCGAAGTCCCGCCCGGCCGCATCGGCCTTGATGCGCGCGGCGGAGCGCAGGAACTCCGGCACATTGCTCCAGGAACCGCCGCGCAGCACGCGGCGTGCGCAGTCGCCATGCTTCCAGGCTCGGCCATCGCCGGGCGCGCCGACATAGCTCTCGTTCCAGCAATCGTCGGTCCATTGCCAGACATTGCCCAGCATGTCGTAGAGGCCGAAGCCATTGGGGCCGAAGCTGCCGACGGGCGCGATCAGCAGCCCGTCCCAGCGGCTGCCGCAGCCGTTGCAATTGGCGTTGCCGCTGCCGATGAGGTCGCCCCACCAGCGCGAGGTCGTCGTGCCCGCCCGGGCCGCATATTCCCACTCCGCCTCCGTGGGCAGACGGTAGGGCCCGGCGGCGGAAAGCGCTCCGGGATTCTCGGCCCTGAGCTTGGCGTTGAGCCAGGCGATATAGGCCTGCGCATCGTACCAGTTCAGGCAGGTCGCCGGGCTCTGCGAGGCCTCGGAATCGACCGGCGGAAAGGCGACGCCGCCGCCGGGCGAGCGCCAGCCAAGGCGCAGGATGTTGTCGCAGAGCGCCGGCTGATAGCCGGTCTCGCGCAGGAAGGTCAGGAACTGGGCGTCGGTGATCTCATATTTGCTGAGGGCGAAGCCGCGGACCCCGACCTCATGCTGCGGCCCCTCGGAATCGAAGCGTCCGCGCTCCCATCGCGGGCTGCCCATGGCGAATTTCCCCGCCGGGATCCGCACCATCTCGGGGCATTGGGCGCAGTCGCTGAATTCCCGCGGCGTGCTCTGGGTCGCGGCGGCCGCGGTCGACAGGAGGGCCGAGAGCAAGACGATCGAGAGCAGCCGGATGATCATGCCAAGCGCGTCTTGTTCGAGGGCAGCAGACTGGCAAAATAGACGGCGGCGCTCAAGGCGGTGATCCAGAAGCTGGTTGGCCAGTCGGTGTAAAAGGCGAGCGCGATGCCGGCCCAGGCCTCGGCCAGCGCCAGGACCGCGGCCAGGGCCACGCCGCGGCCGAGCCGTGTGGTCCATCGCCCGGCGGCGGCGGCCGGCCCCACCATCAAGGTGAAGACCAGCAGCACGCCGACGATCTGGGCACATTCTGCGACGGTGAGCGCGACGATGGCGAGGAACAGCAGCGAGACGAGCTGCAGCGAGACGCCCTTCGCCTCCGCCAGCTCTGGCTGCAAACTGGCGAAAAGCAGCGGCCGGGCGATCAGCGCCAGCCCGGCGAGAGAAACGATGGCGAGGCCCAGCAGCGTCCAGAGCGTCTGGCGATTGACCCCCAGCACATTGCCGAAGAGCAGCGCCGTTACCTGGGTCGCATAGGCGGTATAGAAATGCAGGAACAGCACGCCGAGGCCGATGGAGAGCGAGAGCACCACGCCGATGGCCACGTCCCGCCCGCTGATGCGCTCGCCCAGGACCCCCATGCCGAGGCCGGCGATCAGCGTGAATCCCACCAGCCCCCAGATCGCCGGAATGCCGAGCAGCACGGCGCCGGTGGCACCGGCGAATCCCACATGGGAGAGGGCGTGGCCCGCGAAGGTCTGGCCGCGGAGCACGAGGAAATATCCCACGATGCCGGCGACCACCGCCACGATGGCGCTGGCCGCAAAGGCATTGAGCATGAAGTCATAGGTGAGCATCGTGCCGGTGCTCCGCCTTCTCGAGATCATGCTCGCCGGACATGACGAAGATCCGCGCCCCCATCCGCACCACCTCGATCTCCGAGCCGTAGAGGCGGGAGAGGACCGGACCGGTGATCACCTCGGACACTTTGCCCAGCGCCGCCTGACCACCGCCGAGATAGAGCACCCGGTCGAGAACATCCAGCAGCGGGTTGATCTCATGGGCGCTGAACAGAACCGCGATGCCGAGCGCCTTCTGGAGCTCGCGCACCAGCCCCACCACCGTGCGCTGGTGATGGGGATCGAGGCTGATGAGCGGCTCGTCCAGCAGCAGCAGCCGCGGCCGGCCGAGCAGGGCCTGGGCCAGCAGCAGGCGCTGGCGCTCGCCGCCGGAGGTCTCCATGAGCGGGCGCCTGGCCAGTGCGCCGGCGCCCACCAGATCCAGCGCCCGATCAATCTCGCGCCGGTCCGCCGAGCTTGCCCCAGGCAGCCCCCAGCGATGGCCGTTGACGGCGCTGGCGACGAAATCCCAGCCGCTGAGGCGAAGGCTGCCGGTGCTGTGGCGGTGCTGGGGCATATAGCCGACAGCCGGGTTGCCGCGCCGCGCCGGCTCGCCCAGCACGCGGATGCTGCCGGTGGAGGGCTGGATCAGCCCGAGGATGGCGCGCATCAGCGTGGTCTTGCCCGATCCGTTGGGACCCAGCACCCCGATGAACTCGCCGCCTTCGATGGCGAGGCTGATCCGGCTGAGGATGGCCCGGCCGGCGAGAGCGATGGTTACATCCCTAAGCTCGACGGCCTTGTTCTCGCTTCCTTCGGCCCTCACGAACCAGGCCCGGCCAGGGCCTTGCCGGTGGCCTCGAGCTGGCCGCCCATCCAGGCCTGATAGCTCATGCCCGGCGGCTCGGTCTCGCTGACCCCCACGATCGGCACGCCGGAGTCTTTGGCGATTTTCT
>DATHQQ010000497.1:0-2804 GCA_035482595.1 Verrucomicrobiia bacterium | reverse complement strand
GCTGCCGCTGCTCGCGCGAACGCGTCGAACAGGTGCTGCGGGCCATGCCGGAGTCGGAGTTGGTCGCCCTCCAGGCCGAGGGCCAGGCGCTGGTGACCTGCGAGTTCTGCAGCCGGCAGTATCGCTTCGACGCGGAGACGCTGGCGGGCTTCGCCGAGCCCGGCGCCGGAGACCAATGACGGGAGGAGATCGAGGATGAGGATCGCTCTTCGATGGCTCTCCGCGCTCCTTCTCGCGAGCCTCGTTGTGGGCTGCGATACGCCGCCGACGCGCGGCACGTTTCCCAAGCTGACCTATGCCTATCTCACGCCTTTCCGCCTGGTGGTCAGCCGCGTCGATATCGTCGATGCCTATCGCCCGCCCTTGGCGGCGCCCAATGTGGAGCAGAGCTTTCCCGTCTCCCCCTCCGACACGGCCGCCGAATGGGGCCGCGACCGGCTGATCGCCGTGGGCGGGCCCGACCGCGCGGTCTATACCGTGCTGCGCGGCGATGCCATCGAGACCCATCTCGCCATACCGGACAGCGGCGGCATGTTCAGTGATTTCGACAACCCGCAGTCGGAGCGCTACGACCTCACCATCGGTGTGCGGCTGCAGATCATCGAGCCCGGCGGCCGCGTCGCCGCCTCCGTCGATGCCAAGGCCACGCGCAGCCAGACCGTCGCCCAGGACGCCACGCTGAACGACCGCGAGCGCACCTGGTTCACCCTGACCGAGCAGACCATGAAGGATCTGAACGCGAGCCTTGAGAAAAGCATCCCGCAATATCTGCGGAGCTATTTGAGGTAGCGCACTTTCCCCTCTACCGCGCTCCGATTCCCCTCTACCACGCTTCGAAGCGCGGTAGAGGGCCAACAGGCAAGCGCCGCTACGTCGCCGCCCAGGCGATCAGCCGGCGCAGGAAGGCCTCGCCTTCGGCGAGTTGGGAGAGCTCGATGAATTCGTCGGGCTGATGGGCCTGCTCGATGCTGCCCGGCCCGCAGACGATCGCATCGATGCCGATCTCTTGGAATTGGCCGGCCTCGGTGGCGAAGGCAAGGCCGATCGCTTCATTGGCGCCGGTCAGGCGGCGGACCAGCTCGGCCGCCGGCGAATCCGCGCGGGGCACAAGGGGCGGCACCACGCAATCGGCCCGCATCTCCACCTTCGCCTCCGGCGCGCGGGCGGCCAGGCGCGGCGACAGCGCCTCGGCGAGATAGGATTCGACCTCGGCGATCACGCCCGCCGGCTCGACCGCCGGGATCGGGCGGAATTCCCAGCCGATGCGGCAATGGCGCGGGATGATATTGACCGCGCTGCCGCCCTCGATCTCGCCGACATTGAGCGTGGTATAGGGCGGATCGAAGCCCTCGTCGAAGGGGCCCTCTCGCCGGTGGCGCTCGGCGATGGCGTCGAGGAAGCGAATGACCTCCGCCGCATGGCTGACCGCATTCACGCCCCGATGGGTCGCGCTCGAATGGCCGTCGCGACCCTGGATCTCGATCTGGAAGCCGTAGCAGCCCTTGTGGCGGTTGCCCAGCTTGAGGCGCGTGGGCTCGCCGACGATGACGATCGCCGGCTGCGGCAGGTTGGCGGCGATATCGGCGATCATGCGCGGGGCGCCCAAGCAGCCCATCTCTTCGTCATAGCTGAGGGCGATATGAAGCGGCCGCTTCAGCCCGACCGCCAGCATCTCCGGCACCAGAGCGAGGACCAGGGAGATGAATCCTTTCATATCGGAGGTGCCCCGGCCATAGAGGCGGTCGCCGCGCTCGGTCAGGCTGAAGGGATCGCTCTGCCAGGGCTGCCCCGCCACCGGCACGACATCGGTATGACCCGAGAGCACGACGCCGCCGGGGCCCGCCGGCCCGAGGCTGGCATAGAGATTCGCCTTGGCTTTCGAATCGTCGAAGGTGAGGCGGCTTTCGATCCCGTAGCCGGCCAGATAGTCGCGCACGAAATCGATGAGGGCGAGATTGGAGCGGGCCGAGGTCGTGTCGAAGGCGATGAGGCGAGCCAGCATTTCGCGCGGTTCGACGTGGGGCGCGCCGGCCGTCTTGGCGCCCTTGGCGGATTTGACGGCGGCGGGAGAGGCGGTGGAGGGGCTCATACGTTGCTCAGCTGAGTCGTGGCGGGGCTGGAGATGATGGCCAGAAACTCGCGCCTCGTGCGCGGATCGGAGCGGAAGGTACCGAGCATATGGCTCGTCACCATGCTCATGCCGGGCTTATGCACGCCGCGGGTCGTCATGCATTGATGGGAGGCGTCGATGATCACCCCCACGCCCTTGGGCTGCAGCACCTGATCGATGGTCTTGGCGATCTGGGCCGTCAGCTTCTCCTGGATCTGCAGCCGGTGGCTATAGACCTCCAGCAGCCGGGCGAGCTTGGAAATGCCGATGACCCGCTGGCGCGGGAGATAGGCGATGTGAGCACGGCCGATGATGGGCACCATATGATGCTCGCAATGCGACTCGAAGCGGATGTCGCGCAGCACCACCATCTCGTCATAGCCGTCGGTCTCCTCGAAGGTGCGCTGAAGGATCGCGGCAGGGTCTTCGCCATAGCCTGAGAAGAATTCCTCATAGGAGCGCACGACTCGCGATGGCGTGCCCAGCAGGCCTTCGCGGTCGGGATCGTCGCCGGCCCATTGGATCAGGGTGCGCACGGCCGCCTCCGCCTCGCTGCGACTTGGGCGCTTGAGGCGTTTTGCGGTGGTCCGTGACTCGCCCCGGCGATCGAGCGCGCGCGAACGGGGCTTCTTGGCGGGGGGTTTGGGCATGGCGCGGGCTCCTTCCAGAACGGGCCGAGCAGGCGAAGCGACCT
>DATHQQ010000496.1:0-4229 GCA_035482595.1 Verrucomicrobiia bacterium | reverse complement strand
GGTTCCGGGTGGCGGAGAACACCTTCGACAATTTTGTCTACGCCCAATCGGCCAAGAAGGCGTAGGCGGCGTCCCACTTCCCTTCCGTCATTCCCGCTTTCGTGGGAATGACGGTTGGGGGGATTGGGGTCACCCTCACTTGATATCGATCTGCGCTGGAGCGCCTTCGTCGGGCGCGGGGGCCGGCATTTCCTGCTCGATGGTGGAGGGATTGCCGGCGACATGCCGGGGCAGGAAATCCGTCACCACCCCGGGGAAGACGATAACGATGGCGCACATGGCGAGCTGCAGTCCCACCCAGGGAATGGCGCCCCAATAGATGTCGGAGCTCTTGACCGTGGGCGGTGCGATCCCGCGCAGATAGAAGAGCGCGAAGCCGAAGGGCGGGTGCATGAAGGAGGTCTGCATATTGACCCCCAGCAGCACGCCGAACCACACCAGATCTATGCCGAGCTTCTGGGCGACCGGCGCCAGCAGTGGGATGATGATGAAGGCGATCTCGAAGAAATCGAGGAAGAAGGCCAGAAAGAACACGAGCAGATTGACCACGATGAGGAAACCCACGACCCCGCCGGGCAGCGAGGTCAGCATATGGTCGATCCAGAGATCGCCGTCGACGCCGCGGAAGACCAGGCTGAAGACCGAGGAGCCGATCAGGATATAGACCACCATGGCGGTGATCCGCATGGTCATGGCCATGCTCTGGCGCAGCAGTGACCAGCTGAGCCGCCGGTTGATGGCCGCCAGCGCCATGGCGCCGACCGCGCCCATGGCCCCGCCCTCGGTCGGCGTGGCGAGGCCGAGCAGGATCGTGCCCAGCACGAGAAAGATCAGAACCAGCGAGGGCACCATGCCCCAGAGGCATTTGCTGGCCAGCGCCCAGCCCTTGAGGGTGCGGGCCTCCGGCGGCAGAGCGGGCACGGCGGAGGGGCGGAAGATGCTGAGGATGAAGATATAGGCGCAAAACAGCAGGACCTGGATGATGCTGGGCCCGATGGCCCCGGCATACATGTCGCCCACCGATCGGCCGAGCTGGTCGCCCAGCACGATCAATACGAGGGAGGGCGGAATCAGCTGGGTAATGGTGCCCGAGGCGGCGATCACACCGGTGGCCACCCGCTGGTCGTAGTTGTAGCGGATCATGATGGGGAGGCAGAGCAGCCCCATGGCGATGACCGAGGCGGCCACGGTGCCGGTGATGGCGCCCAGCAAAGCGCCCACCAGGATGACGGCATAGGCGAGCCCGCCCCGCACCGGCCCGAAGAGCTGGCCCGCCCCTTCCAGGAGATCCTCCGCCAGGCCGCAGCGCTCCAGGATCGCGCCCATGAAGGTGAAGAAGGGAATGGCCAGCAGCAGGTCGTTGGCCATGATGCCGAAGACGCGCTCCGGCAGGGCCTGGAGCAGGGCCAGGGTGAAATAGCCATGCTCGATGGCGATGGCGGCGAAGAACAGGCCGACGGCGGCAAGCGAGAAGGCGACGGGAAAGCCGATCAGCAGGAAGACGACGAGGCCCCCGAACATCACGGGGGCCATCAAGTTGAAGCTGATCACTGCAGGGGCTTCTCGTATTCCGCCACGACGCCCTGATAGCCCCGGAGTGCGGCGATCCGCTTGATGATCTCCGAGACCCCCTGGAGCGCCAGTAGCCCGAAGCCGAGCGGTAACAGGAGCTTCACCGGCCAGCGGAGCAGCCCGCCGGCATTGCTCGAGACCTCGCCGCTGCTGAAGGATTCATAGAACAGCGGCCAGGACATCCAGCCGATGATGAGGACGGCCGGCATGAGGAAGAGGATCGTCCCTAGAAGATCGACCCAGAGCTGAAGGCGCTTCGAGAGATTGCCGTAGATAATGTCGACGCGGACATGCTCGTTCCGCTTCAAGGTATAGGGGGCGCCAAGCATGAACATGGCAGCGAACAAGTACCACTGGATCTCCAGCCAGGCGTTGGAGCTGAAGCTGAATCCGTAGCGCACCAAGGCGTTGCCGGCGCTGAAGAGGACGGCCAGCAGGACGCACCAGTCGGCGATGCGCCCGAAGCGCTCATTGAGCGCGTCGATGGCGCGGCTTATCGTCAGGAACGCGCCCATCATGATCGCGGGCCGGTAACGCCGCCCCGCGGGCAGCCTGCTTTGATGAGCTCGTTCTTCCCCATCCGCCTCGGTTCCTTGTTGCCGTGGGTTCATCTAGGCTATCCCCTGCCCCGGCGGCGGCAGTGTTACCGCTTCCCGCCCTGCGGGCAACGGGGTCGATGGAGCAATTTCGGGAGTTCTCATGCGCAAGCTGACCCTCGCCGCCACCCAGTTCGCCTGCGGCAGCGATTCCGGCCGTAATCTGGACAAGGCCGAGGCGCTGGTCCGCCGGGCCGCGGCTGAAGGAGCCCAGGTCGTCCTCCTGCAGGAGTTGTTCGAGACGCCGTATTTCTGCAAGGACCAGCTGGCGGGGCTCTTCGCCCTCGCCCGCCCCGCTGTCGGAAATCCTGTCATCGCCCGCTTTGCGGCACTGGCCCGCGAGCTGGGGATCGTCCTTCCCGTCAGCTTCTTCGAACGGGCCAACAATGCCCATTACAATTCGGTGATGGTGATCGACGCCGACGGAAGCGAGCTCGGCATCTATCGAAAGTCGCATATCCCCGATGGGGTGGGCTATCAGGAGAAGTTCTACTTCAACCCCGGAGACACCGGCTTTCGGGTCTGGTCCACCGCCCACGGCCGCATCGGGGTCGGCATCTGCTGGGACCAGTGGTTTCCGGAATGCGCCCGCAGCATGGCGCTGCAGGGCGCGGAGGTGCTGTTCTATCCGACGGCCATCGGCTCCGAGCCGCTGGATCCCGCCCTCGACAGCCGCGCGCATTGGCGCCGGGTGATGCAAGGCCATGCCGGGGCCAATCTCATGCCTCTGGTCGCCTCCAACCGCATCGGCCACGAGCAGGGCGAGACATCCGCCATCACCTTCTATGGTCAGTCCTTCATTGCCGGCCCGACGGGCGAGATCCTGGCCTCTGCCGATGAGGAGGAGGCCGTGCTGATTGCGAGCTTCGACCTCGATGCCATCGCGACGCAGCGCGCCGGCTGGGGCCTCTTCCGAGATCGCCGGCCCGAGCTCTACGGCGCTCTCCTTTCGGCCGATGGCGTCACAAGCCAGGGTTGATAAGCCCAGGGTTGACAAGCCTTCCGGGGCGGACCTTGATTAGGCGCACATCCGGCAATCACAGGGACGGCCAAGATGATGAAATTCACCTATGCGATGCTCGGCCTCGCCGCGGCGGCCGCGATCGGCCTCGCCGGTCCGGCCAGGGCCGATGAGGAGAAGGTCCTCAACGTCTACAACTGGTCGGACTATATCGGCGAGAACACGGTCAAGACCTTCGAGAAGCAGACCGGCATCAAGGTCAATTACGACGTCTATGATTCCAACGAGACGCTGGAGACCAAGCTTCTTACCGGCCATACCGGCTATGACGTGGTCGTGCCCTCCGGCGGCTTCCTCGGCAAGCAGATCCAGGCCGGCGTCTTCGGGCTTCTGGACAAGGCCAAGCTCACGAACCTGAAGAACATGGACGAGAGCATCATGAAGGCCGCGGCGCAGTTCGATCCGGACAATGCGCACTCCGTGCCCTATTTCTGGGGCACTGTCGGCATCGGTTATAACGTCAAGAAGATCAAGGACCGCATGGCCGATGCGCCGGTCAACAGCCTCGACATGATCTTCAAGCCGGAGATCGCCAAGAAATTCGCCAATTGCGGCATCGCCATGCTGGACGCACCCGGCGACATCCTCGAGATCGCGCTCCACTATCTCGGCCGCAGCCCCTATACGGCAAAGAAGGAGGACTACAAGGCGGCGGAGGACATGCTGCTGAAGGTCCGTCCCTATATCAAATACTTCCATTCCTCGCGCTATATCGACGACATGGCCAATGGTGAGATTTGTCTTGCCCTGGGCTGGAACGGCGATTTCCTGATCGCCGGCGACCGCGCGACCGAAGCCAAGAACGGGGTCGAGGTCCAGTATCGCATCCCCAAGGAAGGGACCCAGCTCTGGATCGACAATCTGGCGATCCCGGCGGATGCGCCCCATCCGAATAATGCCCTGCTCTTCATCAATTTCCTGATGGAGCCGCAGATCGCGGCCGATGGCGCGAATTTCGTCAACTACGCCACGCCGAACAAGGCCGCTTTGCCCCTGATCAAGCCGGAGCTGCGCAACAATCCGAATGTCTACCCGCCACC
>DATHQQ010000495.1:0-2999 GCA_035482595.1 Verrucomicrobiia bacterium | reverse complement strand
TAGTTGGTGAAGATCGGGCCGAAATCGTTCGACACGCTGAAGGCGCCGGTCGTGTTGTTGATGGTCCAGAGGTCGAGGAAATGCAGCGAGAAGCCCTCGGTGTGGATGCGCAGCTCCTCGCCGGAGGTCGCTGCATGGACCGTGGAGCCGATGCTGACGAATTGGATGAGGAAATCCGAGGCATGCTCGTTCTCGTGGTCGAACGCCATCTGGGTGTGCTGCGGCCCGACCGGGTCCAGGGCGTTCGGCCCGAGAATGATGAAGATGCGAATCGAAGCGCCGCCCGGCGGCGTGCGGAACTCCGTCTGTCCGAACTGGCCCGGATCCCCCGTCTTGGCATTCAGCCTCGCGTCGTAGTTGACGTGCAGATCGCTCAGCGTCCCCCATTCCACATAGTTGTTGGCAGTGATGGCGGCGGCCACGTTCGGCGAGGTATTGGTGTGCTCTTCGACGATCACATTGGGGGTCAGGGCTTCGTCGAGCATGTCGGCGATGCACTGGTTCCGCGGCGTGCCGCCGGCCATCCCCTTGGCATTGGCGACGCGTTGGCTCCAGGGCAGCGCGGCCCAGGCCGGATCGCATTGCCGCGCCAGATGCGGCTGTCCGGCCTGCTGCTGGATCGTATGGGCGAGCTCATGGGCCAGCAGATGGCGGCCGGCGGTCGTCTCCGGGCGATAGCGATCGGCGCCGAAGACGATGTGCTCGCCGACCGTGTAGGCGAGGGCGCCCACGGCGCCCGCTGACCGGGCGGCCCCGGCGTCCGTATGGATACGGATGCGGCCGAAGTCGTGTTTCGGGCCGGATTGATCGCTTGTCGAGCCGAGCGCCCTCTCGGCCGCGCGATCGGCAGCATGTTCCTCGTCCGCGAGGCCGGCACCGAGACCCGCTCGGCCGGCGCTCGGCGCGAAGCGCGGTTCCATGAACGCGCGGGCTGCTGGATCCAGGGGCCGGCCCGGTTCCCGGATCACATTGCGGACCAGCGGCGGAAGATCGGTGCCCCCACGCCGGAATCCCGGGGAATGCCGGGGCGCCGTCCTCAGGGCCCCTACGGCGCTAGCGGGGCCGGCCGCTCTTGCCTGTCTTTGCGCGCTCATTCGATCGGCCTCAGGGACAGATCCGCCCGAGCACCGACAGCGCCCATGTGGCGAGCGACTTGTCGGTGTTGCGGGAGTTGATTTCGTCGGCGACCCAGTCCGCGGGGTCGTTGAACGCCTTGGTGAAGGCCGCGGTGCCCGCGCCATGCTGCTGCTTGAGCTCGCCGGTATGCACCGAATGGATCTGCTCATGGGCCACGTCGATCCGGCTCATCAGCACGGCGCAGGGTCCCTTGCGCGCGCCCGTCATGGTGATGGCGCCGGTCGAGCTCGTCGACCCCAGCAGGGTCACCCCGCCCGCGCGCTTATTGACGCAGGCCTCGATATCCCCACCGCTCTTGTTGGCGGGATCGGCGCCGCAGGCGGTGTAGTGGGCGATCATGCCGTCGGCGGACTTGATCTCGTCCTGGAGCGAGGGCTTGCAGCCGCAGAAGCTCGTATCGATGTCGAGGAAGGTGCCCTTGGCGAATTGACCCTTGAGCGTATCGGCCTCGGCGCCGAGGCCAGGAACCAGCGTGCTTTCGGCCTGCAGCTCCTCGACCAGCAGCATCACCGTCACCGGGCCCAGCTGGCCGTCCTGGGCCACCCCGTGGGAGGCCTGCCAGCGCGCCACGCCCAGGGCCAGGTCCCGATCGGACACCGCCGGATCGGGGTCGATGCCGATGACATCCCGGATCTCGCGCAGGGTCTCCTTCTTCTTGATCCGGGTCTTGTTGAAGGCGATGGCGTCGTTGATGTCCTTCTCCGACAGCTTGCGTTCCGTCTTGTTGACGCCCTTGGGCTCGATCGCGAGATCGCGCTGCACCGGTGCTCCGGCATCGCCCGATTGCTGGACGACATGGGCCAGCTCATGGGCCAGAAGCGAGAGGCCATCTGCCGTGCCCGGCCGGTACTCGCCGGCGGCGAAGGCGATGTCGCGCCCCTGGGTATAGGCGCGCGCGCCCACATCCCGCGCCGATTCCCCGGCCCGGGCGCCGGCGTGGATACGGACATCGGCGAAGGAGCGACCGAACCGCCGCTCCATCAAGGCGCGGGGTGCCGCCTCCAAGCCGCGCCCCGGCTCGGCGAGAGCCCGCTGGACGCTCTCGGGCGCGCTTTCGGTTTGCCGCGTGGCTGGCGCGCCCGCCAGATGCGCCGGCGAGACGCGGGAGAGGCCCTTGGCCAGGCCCGTTGCGCCCTGCATCGCCTGATGGGCGGCATGATCGGCCTCGCGCTCATAGGAATCCCCCGGCCGGCCGAGGGCGAGAGTCTGCAGCCCGAGCTTCTTCGACGCGCAATCCTCGCAGCTGCCGCTGAGGGCCGAGGCGCCGCCGCCGCAGGCGCATTTGCGCTGCAGGGCCGGCTGGCGGGGGGATGGCGTGCCGCGCGAGCGCTGAGCGCCTGTCACGGCACTCGCCGCGCCTCCGGAACTCGCCATGCGGGCGCCGCCGCTCATCATGCCGATGGCCATACACGATGCTCCCGGCGGGAGACGAAGCCGGGCTCGATTTTCTTCGAGCCTTGGCGGGTCAGCGCCGTCTCGAGATACATGTCGCGCACATAGTTCATGCCTTCCGTCGAGCACCAGTATTTGTGCAGGGCGTCCAGGAGGGTCTTGGGAATGGAGCCGTGATGCAGTGTCAGATCTACCAGGGCGTCGAACTGAGCCTGGTCGAGGTTGATCTGGACCTGCTTCTTCACATAGTTCTCCGCACCCCTCGCATCCTTGCGCAGCTGCTCGTCCGCCTGCGGCCCCTTGCAGTCGAACTTCTGCGAGCAGGCGCAGGTGAAATCGGTCACCTTGGCCTTCTGGCGCTCCTCCGCCGTCGGCACCGCGCCGGCCTTGTTCAGCACGGTGCAGCCGGGGATCTGATGGCCATAGCCGATGGTGCAGACGGTTTCGCCGGTGCCCGCGACATAGGGATG
>DATHQQ010000494.1:0-8343 GCA_035482595.1 Verrucomicrobiia bacterium | reverse complement strand
GGCCGCGGCTGCCGATGACGCTGGACGCCTGGCGCAGTTTCGGGTCGCAGATCGATTCCTATGTCTCGGATCACTTCGGCCTGCGGCCTTATCTGCTGGCGGCGGCCAACCGCCTGAACTTCGCCGTCCGCCTGCCGGGCGGCGGCAATCGGGTGGCGCTGCTGGGCAAGGACGACTGGCTCTACTGGCGCAACGACATCGAGCAGCATTCGGGCCTTAGGCTTCTGGGCCAATGGGAGATCGAGGCCTGGACCCGGAGCCTGGACCATCTGCATGACTGGCTGGCCTCCCAGGGCATCCGCTTCGTCTTCGTCATCGCCCCGGACAAGAGCGAGATCTATCCCGAGCATCTGCCCGATGGCGTGCCGGCCGCGCCCTTCACGGCGCTGGATCAGCTCGCCACGGCCCTCAGCGCCCAGAAGAAATTCGACTTCATCGATCTCCGGCCTCTGATGAAGGCCGCGAAGACGCAAGGCCAGCTCTATTACAAAACCGATTCCCACTGGAACAGCCTGGGCGCCCATCTGGCGCTGGCGCGGGTGCTGCAGGGTCGCCTGCCCGCGGGCGACGTGTTGCCCGCCTTCGCCGACTACGATCTCGATCCGAAGCCCTTCGCCGGCGATCTGGTCCAGCTCCTGGGGCTCTCCTGCTGCATCAGCGAGCCCCGGGGCGAGCTCGTCCGCAAGTTTCCCGATCCGGTCAAGGACAGCGGCTTCGCCGTCAAGGACGGGCAGGAAGCGCGCTGGGTCGATACCACCCATCGCGACCTGCCGCCGATCTTCGTCTATGGCGATTCCTTCTCCGACGCCTGGCTGGCGCCGCTCTCCGATGTGGCGGGCCGGGTCGTCTACCGGCGCAACGACCATCCGCTGCATGCCTCGGAGGTGCTGGCCGAGAAGCCGGGCCTGTTCATCTATGAGATCGTGCAGCGCCGCGTGAGCGAGCCGCCCCAGCCGCTGGTCTTCCCGTGACACTGATGGCGGGCCCTGATCGAGAAGGAAAAGCCGGCGATCCTGATCTACGAGCTCGCTGAGAGCTATCTCGCCGGCCCGCCGGATCGGCTACCCTAGAAGCCTGTCTTCGGCGAGTCGCTATGCTATGGTGCCGCCGCTCAAATTTGGAGAACGGAAAGAGAATCTTGTCCTCGAAGCTCGACCTCGTCTCGGCCCATAGTTGGCATCTGGTCAAGCGGCTGGCGCGCGACTATGTCCGCCCCCAGCGCTGGCGCATCCTGGGTGCCCTGCTGTTTATGGCGGTCTTCTCGACCACTGTCGCCGGCCTTGCCTATCTTATGAAGCCGGTCGTCGACATCGCCATCGGCGGTAGCGATGTGACAGCCCTCTACTGGGTGGCCCTCGCCGTGGTCGTCGTCTTCTTCATCCGCGGCTGGGCCGCCTTCGCGCAGGCGACGATGATGAACTACGCCGGCCAGAGCATCGTCGTCGCCCTGCAGAATCAGCTCTTCGCCCATATCGTCCGCGCCGATATGGCCTTCTTCGCGCGCCGGTCCCCGGGCTCGCTCACCTCGCGCTTCACCCTCGACGCCAATCTGATGCGCGGCGCCGTGTCCAGCACCCTCACCAGCATCGGGCGCGACTCCCTCTCGGTGGTCTGGCTGACAGGGCTCATGTTCTATCAGGACTGGCTCTTGGCCTGCATCGCCTCGCTTACTTTGCCGCTCGCCGTGTTGCCAATCAGCCGGATCGGCAAGCGCATGCGCAAGGTCTCCCATACCACCCAGCAGGACGTGGGCCAGCTCGCCGTGCTGCTCGACGAGGCCTTCCAGGGCATCCGCCAGGTCAAGGCCCATAGCATGGAGGATTACGAAGAATCGCGGGTCCGCAACGTCCTCAACCGGTTGTTCCGCCTGGTGACCAAGGCGGAGCGCACGCGCTCCTATGCCAATCCGGCGCTGGACGGGCTTGCCGGAATCGCCATCGCCGTGGTCATGGTCTATGGCGGCCAGCGGGTGATCCACGGCCATAGCACGCCGGGGGATTTCTTTTCCTTCATTACCGCCGCCATGCTCTCCTATGAGCCGTTGAAGCGCCTCTCCTCCCTCAATGCCGGGCTGCAGGAAGGTCTGGCGGCGGCCGAGCGGGTCTTCGCCATTCTCGATTCCAAGCCCGTCGTGGTCGACAATCCTGGCGCGAAGCCACTGGCGATCGCCGGCGGGGCGGTGACCCTCAGCGACGTCACCTTCACCTATGACGGCGAGACCAAGGCCCTGGAGCGCTTCGACCTCTCGATCCCCGCCGGCTCCAATGTCGCCCTCGTCGGCGCCTCCGGGGCCGGCAAGACCACGGTCTTCAATCTGATCCTGCGCTTCTTCGATCCCGACAGCGGTCGTATCCTGATCGATGGGCAGGATCTGCGCCAGATGACGCTGGCCTCGCTCCGCGCGTCCATCGCGCTGGTGAGCCAAGACAGCATGTTGTTCGACGATACGGTCCGCGAGAACATCCTCTACGGCCGGCCGCATGCGACCCAGGCCGAGCTGGAGGCCGCGGCCACGGCCGCCCACGCCGCCACCTTCATCCGCCAATTGCCGCAGGGCTATGACACGCCGGTCGGCCCGCGCGGCGTGCGGCTCTCCGGCGGCCAGCGCCAACGCGTCCTGATCGCGCGTGCCATGCTGCGCGACGCGCCCATCCTGCTGCTCGACGAGGCAACATCCTCCCTCGACAATGAATCCGAGCGCATGGTCCAGGCAGCCCTGGCGCAGCTGAAGCAAGGGCGCACGACGGTCGTGATCGCGCACCGCCTCTCCACCGTCGTCGCCGCCGATTGCATCTATGTCATGGAGCATGGCCGCATCGTCGAGCGCGGCCGGCATGTGGAGCTGATCGCCCGCGGTGGCGTCTATGCCCGTCTCTACGCCCAGCAATTCGTCGAGGAGGGCGGCGAGACGGCGCCTGTCCGCGAGGCCATCGGCTGAGACATGAGATGACGGCAGCGGCATGATCCGCTCCCTCTACCGCGGCGCCACCTGGCTCGCGGCACCGCTGCTGCGCTGCCATCTCGCCCGGCGCCTGCCCCAGGGCAAGGAAGAGGCCGAGCGCCTCGGCGAACGCTATGGCAAGGCGAGCCTGCCCCGGCCCGCCGGGCGGCTGGGCTGGCTGCATGGCGCCAGCGTCGGGGAGACCCAATCGCTGCTGCCCCTGATCGCCGCGCTGACGGAGCGTCAGCCCGATCTCACTTTGCTCGTTACCACCGGCACGGTGACCTCCGCGCGGCTGCTGGCCCGGCGCCGGCCGCCGCGGACCCTGCATCAGTATCTGCCGCTGGACCGCCAGGCCTGGGTGGCGCGTTTCCTCGACCACTGGCGCCCGGATTTCGTGCTCTGGGTGGAATCCGAGCTCTGGCCCAATCTCCTCAGCGAGGCTGCCCGGCGAGGGATTCCCCTGGCACTGGTGAACGGACGCCTCTCGGCCCGCTCCCAGTCGCGCTGGGCGCTGGCCGGCTCCCTCATTCGACCGCTGCTCCGAGGCTTCCGAATCGTGCTGGCCCAGGACGCCGCCCAGGCGGCGCGCCTCGCCGGCCTGGGGGCGAGAAACCCGCAATGCCTGGGCAATCTGAAATTCGCCGGCGATCCTTTGCCCGCCGATGAGGCCGCCCTCGCCGAGCTGCGCCGGGCACTGGCGGGCCGCAAGATCTGGCTCGCTGCCAGCACCCATACGGGCGAAGAGGCGATCATGGCGGCGGCCCATGGCGCGCTCGCGCCCCGCCACCCCGGGCTTCTCACCATCATCGCGCCCC
Source organism: Verrucomicrobiia bacterium (assembly GCA_035482595.1). GTDB lineage: Bacteria > Pseudomonadota > Alphaproteobacteria > Dongiales > Dongiaceae > DASXQK01. The sequence goes on along the minus strand of DATHQQ010000494.1, from coordinate 4,584 downwards.
GCCATGTCGAACGCGCGCCGGCGATCGCCGCCGAGCTTGCCGCCGCCGGATGGAAGGTGGCACGCCGCTCGCAGAACGAGCCCGTCACCGCCGCGACCCAGATCTATCTCGCCGATACCATGGGCGAGCTCGGGCTCTTCTATCGCCTGGCGCCTGTCGCCTTCGTCGCCGGGTCCTTCCGCTGGCAGGGACATAACCCCTTCGAGCCGGCGCTGCTGGGGGCGGCGGTGCTGAGCGGCCCGCAGGTCGCGAAGTTCCAGGATATCTTCGACCGCATGGCCGCGGTGGGCGCCGTCAGCTTCGCCGCGGAGGCCGAGCTGCCGGCGGCGATCGAGCGCCTGCTGGCCGATGCCGAGGGGGCCGGCCTGCGGGCACGGGCCTTCGCCGAGGCCGAACGTGCCGGCATATTGGAGCGCATTCTCACCGCCCTCGCGCCCGTGACGGACCCGCCTCATGCGTGAGCCGCGATTCTGGCGGCGCGGCGGCGATCCCTGGCCGGCGCGGCTGCTGTCTCCCGCGGGCGCGCTTTATGGGGCGGCGACAATTCTCCGGCGCTGGAGTCATCGACCCTATCGCGCGCCGGTTCCCGTCGTGGTCGCGGGCGGCGTCACCCTGGGCGGGGCGGGCAAGACACCTCTGGCGCTGGCGCTGGCGGCGCTACTGGCCGCCCGCAACCCTCATTTCCTCTCCCGCGGCTATGGCGGCAGCGAGGCGGGACCACTGCGCGTCGATCCCTCGCGCCATGGCGCGAAGGATGTCGGCGACGAGCCGCTGCTGCTGGCGGGAGGCGCGCCCACCTGGGTCGCGCGCGATCGCGCCGCCGGCGCCAAGGCGGCCGCGGCGGGTGGCGCCGGGCTCATCATCCTCGACGATGGATTCCAGAATCCCTTCCTCGCCAAGGATCTGGCTTTTCTGGCGATCGATTGCGAGAGCGGGCTCGGCAATGGCCGGGTCTTTCCCGCCGGGCCCCTGCGCGAGCCGTTCGCGACGGCCCTGCGGCGCGCCCAGGCCGTGGTGCTGATCGGCGAGGATCGCGCCGGCATCGCGGGTCTCATCGCCGGCTGCTGCCCGATCCTGCCGGCATTTCTGGTCGCCCCCGATCCTGCCGCCGTCGCCGGGAAGCCCGTCTATGCCTTCGCCGGGATCGGCCGGCCGGAGAAATTCTTCGCCAGCCTCGAGGGCGCGGGAGCGGTCATCGCCGGGAGGCGAAGCTTTCCCGATCATCACCCCTTCAGCGAGAGCGAGATCGCCGAGGTGCTGGCCGCGGCGGCAGCGGCGAACGCGATGCCGATCACAACGACCAAGGACCTGCTGCGAGTGCCGGCAGGGGTGCGAGACCGGGTCCAGGTCTTCGAGGTGAAGCTGGTCTTCGGCGATATCGCCGCGGTCGAGGCAATGCTGGCGCGGCTTACTTTCCCCTCCCCCCTTGCGGGGGAGGGCTAGGGAGGGGGGTCGATCCGCGTCCGCGGATCATGATGAATCTTCGCGATCTAAGTTTTGAGTCTGCGGCCACCCCCACCCCTCCCTCCCCCCTCAAAGCGCGGGCCTTTCGGCCCGCAGGGGGAGGGTGAAGGAAGGAAGCGCGGAGGTTGGAACGGACCCGATCAGTACCCGCTCGCCGGTTTCTCCTCGCTGCTCGCGCTCGACGTCACCTTCATGCCGTCCTGGATGCCCACCGGCGGATTCAGAATGATGCGGTCGCCGGGCTTGAGGCCGGCGCGGACCTCGACCGTGGCGCCGTTGTCGCGCTCCAGGTCGAGATGGCGCAGCCGGGCAACGCCGTCCTCAAAGACGGCAGCGCTGAGGCCATCCTTGTCGAAGATCACCGATTGGCCCGGAATGATGATGGTCGGCGCCTGGCGCGGCACCTCGAACCGCACGCTGCAATAGAGGCCGGCGTGGAGAAAGCCCTGGCTATTGTCGACATCGACCTCGGCCTGGAGCGTGCGGGTCGCGGGATCGAGGGAGCTGGCGTTGCGCGCGACCTTCCCCTTGAAGATCCGGCCCGGCACTTCCGGGACGATGACATCGGCCGACTCGCCGTCCTTGATGCCGAAGACGTAATCCTGCGGGACATAGACCAGCACCCGCAGCACATCGGTCCGGTCGATGGAGAACATGGGCGTGCCGCTCGAGACATCGGCGGTGACGAGATTGCCGACATCGATCTGCCGGCGGGTGATGATGCCCGAGAAGGGCGCGGTGACGCGCTCGAACCCGGTCTGAGCCTCCAGCCTGGCGACAGCCGCCTGCTGCGCCTTGACATTGACCTCCGCGACCCGGAGCGCCGCGGTCTGGGCCACATAGGTCAGCCGGTCGATATCGCCCTGCTGCCTGGTCTGCCAGCCCTGCACGACGAGAGATTTGGTGCGCGCATCGGTCGCCTGGGCCAGATTGGCGTTTGCCCTAGCCTGATCCACGGCGGCCTGCAGCTGGGTCAGCTGCTCGCGCGCCTGGACCAGCTGCTGATCGAGGTCGGGGGCGGCGATGATGGCAAGCACATCGCCTTGCTTCACCTTGCTGCCGATATCGACGAATCGCTCGGCGATATAGCCGGTGGCGCGGGCGAAGACGGTGGCGCTTTCGAAGGCCTCGGTCGAGCCCGGCAGATCGACCTGCCGCGGCTGGGTGACGGCGGTGACGAGGCTGGTCCTGACCTCCGGCACGATGGCCTGCTGCTGCTGGAGGGTTTCCACGGCGTCGTTCCGGCGCTGCGCATGGGCCCAGACGCCATAGCCGACGAGAAGCCCCAGGGCCAGCACCACACCGGCAAGAAGAAGCCGGGCGCCGCGGCGGCGCCGTGCCGGATCCCCCGGAGGATGTAGAATCGGATCACTCTGGGAGGATGAGGGCGGATCAGCCTGCGCGTGCGGGGTTGCATCGTTCATCATGCATGGCTTTCGCTTGCAGCAGAGGTGGGCTCTGTCCGGCGCTTCTCGAATCGGCCGAAGATCGAATAGAGGTAGGGGACGAAAAGCAGGGTGGTCATGGTGCCGACCAGGACGCCGCCGATGACGGCGCGGGCCAGCACGGCGTTCTGCTCTTCGCCCGGGGCGCCGATCGCCATGGGAATCATGCCGACGAGCATGGCGGCCGCCGTCATCAGCACCGGCCGGATACGGGTGTGCCCGGCGCGGAGCGCCGCTTCGACGGCATCGACGCCCTTCTGGCGCTGCTCACGGGCGAAGGCCACCAGCAGGATCGAGTTCGCCGAGGCGACGCCGATGGACATGATGGCGCCCATGAGGGAAGGGACGCTGAGGGTGGTGCCTGTGACGAAGAGCATCAGAATGATGCCGGCCCCGGCCCCGGGAAGCGCCAGGATGATGGCCAGCGGATCCAGGAAGCTCTGGAAATTCACGACCATCAGCAGACAGACGAAGACCGCGGCGAAGATCAGACCCAGGGTCAGATTGGCGAAAGCCGTGTTCATGCTTTCGATCTGGCCGCGGACGACGAAGCGGTTGCCGGGCTTCAGCTTGTGCTGCAGCTCGCCCAGAATCCCCGAGAGCGAGGTGGCCACGCTACCGAGATCGCTGTTCTGGACGCTGGCATAGAGGTCGTAGACCGGCTGGATGTTCGACTGGTTGTAGACCGATTGCACCGGGCGGCGATGCATGCTGGCCACATTGCCCAGCACATTGGGGATGGGCGCGCTCGCGTTCGGCAGGCTCGCGATCGGCGTCTCGTTCAGCTCGTTCACATTGCTGATGCGATATTCCGGCGTCTGCACCGCGAGATAATAGGGAATGCCCTGCGTCGTATCGGTCCAGAAATTGGGGGTGACCTGCTCGGAGGAGCTGAGGCTGATATTGACATTGTTCACCACGCTGGCGACGTTGAGGCCAAGCTCCTGCGCCCGGGTCCGGTCGATCTTGTAATAGAGCTCCGGCGCGTCGAGCTCCTGCTGCAGATGCGCATCGACCAGGCCCGGCACCTTCGTCATGCGCTGCTGAATCTCACGCGCCAGCGCCCGGTTCCCCGCCCGGTCGCGTCCCTGGATCTGCACGTCGATCTGCGAGGCGACGCCGAAATTGAGAATCTGGGTCACCATATCGGCGGGCTGGAAATAGAACAGTATGTCGGGAAAGGCCCGGTTCAGCGCGAGGCGCAGCTTCTTCACGTAGTCCGCCGTCGGCGCATGGCCCTCCTTGAGGGAGATCAAGATCTGGCCGTCGTTGACGCCGATCGTCGATCCATCGGTGAAGGCGAGGTTATAGGTGCGCTGCGGCAGGCCGATATTGTCCAACACGAGATCCAGGTCGCGCTTGGGGACGATTTCGCGGATCTTGTCCTCGACGGATTGGAAGATCTGCTCGGTATGCTCGATGCGCGTGCGAGCCGGCGCCCTGACATGGAGCTGGATGAGGCCGGCATCGACCTGGGGGAAGAAATCGGTGCCGACCTGCAGCGACAGCACCACCGCACCGGCGATGACGGACAGAGCGACGGCGGGCACGATGATGCGCCGGTGCAGGATGCCTTCCAGCAGCCAGACATAGCCATCGCGCAAACGATCGAAGCCGCGGTTGAACCAATCGTGGAAGCGGTCCAGCGGCCCATGGACGCCGGCCATATGGCGGG